>DATNCK010000244.1:0-8502 GCA_035571575.1 Steroidobacteraceae bacterium
AGCATTCGCACAGCTCGGGCCGCAACATGCCGGAGAAGGCGCTGACGCGTGGCTGCTGCGACTTCACCTGCGCTGGCGGAGCCTGCCGCCAGCTTTCCAGTTGCACGGCCGCCGCCAGTGCGCGCCATGGCTTCTGAGCCATGCCCATCGCACGGCGCGCCAATTCCCGGTCATCGCATAGTGCCAGCAGTTGTCGCTGCGAAGCCTGCCAGCCGGCTTCCGCGGAGCGACGCAGCCAGTCCAGCGCCTGCGGCCAATCGGGCGTTCCCGCGATGCCCAACGCGACATTACCCGCCGCGCGTGCGGCGCCTTCACCGAAACCCTTGGCACAAGCCTCTGCGATGAAGCCGAGGCCCTCCGCTGGCAGATGCGGCGCCCGGTCCCCGGTCAGCAGCCGGACGCCCAGCAACTGCGTGCATGCCGCATCGCCGGCACCGGTGCCGCGCGCCAGAACGTTGATGGCTTCGTCGTACTGCCCAGCGGCATCATGCTGGGCGGCCAGCGCCAATTCGGAATCAGAACTCACGGCCGGCAGAGTAGCGGCCCCGGTGCGCGTAGTGCAATCAGCGCGACCGCCAGGTGACTCCGGCATGGACGCTGCGCTCGATCTCACCGCGCTGCGCGGGCGCACCGAATTCCAGGTGCCCGTCGTGCAGCAGATTGCGCAGCTGCAGTTCGAACTCCAGCCTGTTCCATGCGCGCGCCGCCCGCAGATCCAGTTCGGTATACGCGGCGATTCCCTCGCCAGTCACGATTTGAGGATCACTGCGAATGGCGCCTTCGCGCCGCAGGAAAGCATCGATCTGCACGCCGTGCACATCCACAGCCGAACGCAGTCCGAACTGGTGACGTGGCGTCGATCCAGCCACAAATGCGCCGCGATTCTGATCCTGACCATGTGGTTCGATCTTCAGATGCAGATACGAGTAGCTGCCGGTGAGTCGCCAGCGGTCCGTGGCTGCGAAATTGGCCAGCAGTTCCGCACCGGCAGCGCGACCACTGGTCAGATTCTCAGTGCGGATGGGGAAGATGGTTGTCCCCGCCGGATTGACGAACGGATCCTCGATTTCCAGGGAAGCCAGGCCCTTGTACCGGTTTACGAATGATGCGGCATCCAGAGACAGTCGCGGGGAGATCTGCCAGCGGTATCCCAGCTCGTAGGCCAGCAGTCGCTCCGATTCGAAGGCATGATTGCCCAGCAAAAACGCGGCCGGATCCTCGCCCGGCACAGTCACCTGAATGGCGATGTCTCGCTCCAGGCGCGTGGGTACGCGCACCGCACGTGACACCGCTGCCCACAAGGTCTGCTCGCGCGACAGGTCCCAGGCCAGGCGTGCGCTCGGCTGCACCTCGAAGCCGCTGAAGTCATTGTGCTCGACCTTGCTGCCGAGCGTGAGTTGCAGGGAATCGAGCAGCACGATCTGGTCCTGCAGGAAGCCACTGAACAGATCATCGCCCGCCCGTGGCGGATCCACAGCAAAGACGCCCTTGCCCACATTCAGGTTCGAGGTATGGCGGTAATTCAAACCCCAGGTGATCCGCTGCGAGGGCAATACAAAATGATGCTGGAAGTCCACATCGACGGTGTCCAGATCATCGTGAAAACTCGGATCGTCGCGATGTGTGCGGTCGTAGTAGGCGCGCAGCTCGAAGTTCGAGTCTTCGTCGATGGTGTGATGCCAGCGGCCAAGGATGTTGCCGCCGTGCACCTGCGAGCGCAGTGGCGGTGCTGGACCGGGCCGGCCGATGATAGTGACAGCCGGACCCACCTGCCCGATGCGTCCGTCATACCAGTCGCCTTGCACTGTCAGTGCTTCGGCCGCGCCCGCCTCCCAGTCCGTGCGAAATCCCACATGCCCCATGTGCCAGTCATCCAGGCTGGCAGGATCGGCAAGTTGGCTGGCATCGCGATCGAAGTACTGGCCGAACACGCGGTAGTAGCCGCGCTCACCAATGCGACCGCCATTGCGCAAGGCCAGTACTGCGCGCTCCTCGCTGCCACCACCAGCCTCGGCGTAGAAGCCCTGTGTGTCGCGCGCGCTCTTCGTGGTGATGTTGATGACCCCGTTGACGGCGTTCGAACCCCATTGCGTGGCGCCGGGTCCGCGGATCACCTCGATGCGGTCGATGTCTTCCATCAGGTAGTTCTGCACATCCCACTGCACACCCGAGAACAGCGGCGTATAGATGCTGCGCGTGTCACTGAGTACCAGCAGCTTCTCGGAATTGACGCTGCTGAAGCCGCGCGAGCCGATTGCCCAGCTACTGGAGTTGCGCTGCCCCACATAAATGCCAGGCAGTCCGCGTAACACATCGGGCACCGTGCTGGCGCCGGAGCGATGAATGTCCTCGGAGGTCACCACCACGACGGCAGCTGCTGCGCCACGCAGGCTCTCCGAGGTGCGCGAAACAGAAGTGATTTCGATGTCCGTAAGCTCGGCGATGCTGAGCTTCTTCAGTGCCGCGAGATCTCCCGATCCTGCCTGCTGCGCCCCGCTGCCCGTTGTCACGGCAAGCAAGGCCGTCCCGACAACGAGCGCGGGCGCATGAGCAGAGATCCTTCGCCGCGTGGCCACTCGCATCGATACCCTCCGTGGCGTCCAGCCAGCCTATGCTACCCCCGTAGCGCCTGCCTAGTCCGTTTGGAGCATGCACGATTGTGACGCTGTTCTCTTGCACGGTGGAAGGCTGCAGCGACAGCGGTGATCCTTGCTGGTGATGGAGCAGATCGCCTACACGCCCGAGGCATGGTCCACGGTGGAAGCGCCGTGGGGCGCACTGATTTGCGCGTTGCGCATTCAATCCGCTTTCATGTCACTGCCCTGGATGCGTGCGTGGTGGGAGGTTTTCGGACCGGAACTCAAGCCACGACTGCTGGTCTGGCGCGACGCCACCGACCAGCCCGTGGGCATCTGCGTACTGACGCGCGGCACACGCCGCGTCGGCGGCATTCCATTGCGTACAGCCTGGCTGGGCGCCACCTCCGACGAACTGGTGCAGTCCGAGCACAACGATCTGCTGGTATTGCCCAGCTATCGCGCACGTGCGATTGCAGACATCGCGGCATTGCTGAAGCGCGAAGGCGTGCAGCGGCTGCGGCTGCGTGGCTTCAGTCCCTCGCTGGTGCGTGAATTCCATGGCACGGCGTTCTGCTCTCCGACGACGGGTTTTGAAAGCGAAGACCGTTATGCAGATCTGGAAGCCCTGCGCCGCACAGGCCAGCCCTATCTGCAGTCGCTGACCAGTGGAGCCCGCCGGCAGATCAAGCGCAGCATGCGCGAATACACGCAGCGCCATGGCGAGGTCGTGCTCGAGCGCGCCAGCAGCGCGGCGCAGAGACAGGCCGACATGCAGGATCTGCGTGAGCTGCACCAGCGGCGCTGGAGTTCGCGCGGCGTGAACAGTGCCTTCCTGAATGACGCGGCAATACGCTTCCATCAGCAGCTGCTGGATTCATCGGCTGGCGACGGTGAGCCGCATATGGATTCGTTCCACATCGACCTGCTGCGCATCCGCGCCGGCAGGCAGACACTGGGCGTGCTTTACATGCTGCTATACGCCGGGCGCGCCAACCTGTACCAGTGCGGCCTCAGCTACGACGACAACGACAGCGACAACAAGCTGGCGCCGGGCCTGCTCTCGCATGCCCTGGCCATCGAACACTATCTGCAGCGTGGCTTCGCGGAATACGACTTCCTGGCAGGTGAAGAGAAATCCGTTCGCTACAAGACCACGTTGGGTGCGCAGTCCCGATCACTGGTGTGGAAAGACTGTTACGTGCCGGGTCCCAGCACGGTGCTGGTGCGCACACTGCGGACCGTGTGGCGACGTTCCAGACAGCTGGTCGGCGCCGCCACCTAAAGCAGCGTCTGAGGTCATGCTACGGGAACTGCGCCGCCTCAGGCTCGTCGCAGCGCACGATGCAGCGCCAGCGTCGACAGCAACAACAATGCAGCCCCGGCATTGTGCGCAGTGGCCAGCCACAGCGGAAAGCCGCGCAGCACCATGGAAATGCCGATGGTCAGCTGCAGCGTCAATGCCAGCAGCACCGCGCTCGCAGCCCAGCGACTGTGCCGTTCGTGATGTGAACGCAGTGCGCTGAATGCGGCAAACAACAAGGCCAGCGTGGCCACGATGGCGCCGAGTCGATGCGTGAAGTGGATGGCCACACGCGCGGGCGAACTGAGCACTCCGCCCTCGTAATTCACGCCCAGACCCCGCCACAACACGAAGGCATCACGATAATCGGCCTCGGGCCACCAGGACGCCTGGCACTTCGGGAAATCCGGACAGGCCACCGCCGCGTAGTTGGTGCTGGTCCAGCCACCGAGCATGATCTGCACTGCCAGCGCGATGAGTCCAACCAGGGCCGCGCGGCGCACGAATGAAGGCGCGGGACGCAGCAGCGCCGCGGCACTCCCGCCACCCATCGCTTTCACACTGCCCGACCACGGCCCCGATGAACGACGCCGCAAGCTCAGCCACAGCCACCACAGCACCGACAGCGTGGTCAGCCCGAAGATCAGGTGCAGCGTGACGGTGAGGGGATTCACCTTGTGCAGCACGGTCCACATGCCCAGCAGACCCTGGAAGATCACCAGCGCCAACAGTGCCAGCGGCTGCAGGCGCGGCACACCCGGCTGCCGTCGCCACAGGAGCGACAATGCAGCGATGACGACGATGATCAGCCCCAGGGTGGATGCGCCGTAGCGATGGATCATCTCGCGCCAGGCCTTGCCCACATGTATTGGCGCCTGTACCGCCCCCGGATCCGCAGCGTTGGCGGAAGCAGCCGCGGCGGCGCCAGTGGGAGTCAGATGTCCATAGCAGCCAGGCCAGTCAGGACAGCCCAGTCCCGCATCGGTGAGCCGCACATAGCCACCAAACACCACCACACAGAAGGCCAGCAGCAACCCGGTCAGTGCGAGGCGGCGCAGGATGTTGATGCGGTACATGGCTTCAGCCGATGCTCGACAGCTTCAGCAGCTTCTTCATGTCGTCGAGCAGTCCGCGCGGACTCTCGCGCACGTCGTAGCGCATCACGATATTGCCCAGCGGGTCGATGACGAACAGCGTGTAGGCGAGATCCGCCGGCAATACGCCGAGCAGCTCCGCGCGTTGCGCCGCGTCGAGATCGAACACCTCGATGCCGCTGTGTTCGGCATCGAGATAGACCCGGTCGCAGCAATGACCGGTGGCAAACAGCGCTCGACCAACGCGTCTGGCATCCTGGCCCAGCGACAGCCGCGTCTGGCGCGCAAAGATCAGCGATTGCCGGCAGTCCTCGCTGCAGGCACCATCGCCCGCGTAGGCCAGTATCCACTGGCCGTGCAGTTTCTCCGTGAACGCGGGCAACTGCCTGATGGGCTGCAGCAGCTCTCCATGATTGGTGTTGCCCGCAGGTCGCCAGCCCATGCCGTAATACAGCACGAAGGATGCGGCCAGCGGCAGCACAAACAGCGCGATCAGCAACAGCAGCGTGCGGCGCGAGGGCCGCGGAGTTTCAGTCATTTCACTTTCTTCAGGTTGAAGCCCACATACATGGCGGCGGCGAGCAGCGCGAACGACCACCACTGCACTGCGTAGGAATAGTTGCGATCCGGAGAGATGCCGGGCGGTCGCCAGTCTCGAAGATACCCGGGACCGGAATCCGCATCCAGAAGCAGCACCGGCACCAGCAGCCGCTCACCCCACATATGCTGCAGTTCTTCGTGCAGCGGAAAGCTGGTGACCCGCGGCCAGTCGCCACGCTGGGGCGGCGGCAGGCGGCCGGCAGCGATGCCGGCGACAGGCAGCGTCGACAACCGGCCGGCAATGGTCTGCATTCCGCCGGCTGTCAGCGATATATCCGGCGGGCGATCGCGAAATCCGGTGAACGGCACCCAGCCGCGATCCACCATCAGATGACTGCCATCGGCAAGCCGCAACAGACTCAGCACTTCGTAGCCCGGCGCGCCTTCGTGGGAAATATTGTCGAGCAGCACCTGCCGCATCGCGTCGAACTCGCCACTGACCCGCACGCGCGTGAAACGCGGCAGCCGGTCGAGCGTGGCGGCAGAGGTTTCCACCGCCGGCACATCGGCCTGCGCGAACGCTGCCCACTGCGCACTGCGGTAGTCGCCGCGATGCCACTGCCAGAATCCCAGTGCGATGAACAAGGGAATGACCGCCAGCACCAGCAGCGTGTAATACCAACGAGGCTTGAAGCGCAGCGCCAAAACTCATCCTCGCACCGGAATACCGGGCTTTATAATGGCCTCATGGATATCGGTCGTCTGCTCATCGTCGTCATTCTCATTGCCATCATTGCCAGTCTGGGAGCGGCCCTGTTCCAGATGGCCACTGGCAAGGGCGATTCGGGCAAGATGCTCAAGGCGCTGATCTGGCGCATCGGGTTGTCAGTGGCGCTGTTCCTGCTGCTGCTGCTGGCCTGGCGCGCCGGACTCATCAAGCCGAACGGCGTCAAGTAGCCCGCCCGGCGCTCGCTTCTTCCGCCCGTCATCGATCTCGCGCTCTGGTGCGCGCGAGAGAGGCGCCCATCGAGGCGCCTCGCGCGATTCAGATCCAGTAGACGAAGACGAACAGGATCAGCCAGACCACGTCGACGAAGTGCCAGTACCAGGCCACGCCCTCGAAGGCGAAGTGCCGTTCCGGCGTGAAATGACCCTTCATGGTCCTGAGCCAGATCACCACGAGCATGATGGCGCCGATGGTCACATGCAGGCCGTGGAAACCGGTGAGCATGAAGAACGTGGCGCCATAGATGCCGGTGGAGAGCTTCAGCCCCAGCTCGCTGTAGGCCTCGTGATACTCAGTGGCCTGCAGATACACGAACAGGAAGCCCAGCAGGAAGGTCGCCGCCAGGAAGATGTTCAGGATGTTGCGCTTGCCGACGCGCAGCGCATGGTGCGCGATGGTGATGGTTACACCCGAGGTGAGCAGGATGGCCGTGTTGATCGCCGGCAATCCAAAGGCCGGAATCGTCTCGAAGGTGCCATTGGCCTTGCCGCCGATCACGCCCGGACCATTGGTGGGCCAGGCCGCGTCGTAATTCTTCCAGATCAGCAGCTTGTTGAAGATCTTCACGCCCTCGCCCGAAAGCCAGGGCACCGACAGATTGCGCGCATAGAACAGCGCGCCGAAGAACACGGCGAAGAACAGCACCTCGGAGGTGATGAACCACATCATGCCCATGCGGAAGGAGCGGTCCACATCCAGGTTGTAGATGCCGCGCTGGTTCTCGTCGATCACCGTGCGGAACCACACGAAGAACATGGTGAAGATCAGCAGCGCGCCCGGCAGCAAAGCCCAGCCGGTCGGAATCCAGTCATTCAGCAGGGATATCGCACCCAGCATCAGCGTGAACAGCGCCACCGATCCCAGGATGGGGAAGTAGCTGCTGTGCGGAACGTAGTACTTGCTGGCGTCGTGCGTTTCGGAATGTGTGCTCATGTGCTTACCCGCAAAAAAATCAGCGCCGCGAAACCGGCTGCTTGGTGTCGTAGAAAGTGTAGGAAAGAGTGATGCGATCGATGTAGCTCGGCAGCGCCGGATCGATGAAGAAGCGCACCGGCATGTCGCGCGATTCGTTCACGGCGAACTGCTGCGGCGTGAAACAGAAGCATTCGGTCTTGCGGAAGTAGGCGGTGGCCTTCGACGGCGCGATGTCCGGCACGGCCTGCGCCCAGGTGGCATGACCCGTGCGGTTGCCGGCGTAGAACTTCGCCTCGTAAAGCTTGCCGGGATGCACCTGCATGCTGCGCATCTCCGGTTTGAATTCCCAGCTGCCTACCGTGGGCAGGTTGGCCATGAACTCGATGGTGACCAGACGCGCGGCCTCTTCCTTGCCCGGCCCTGCCGATGCCCGCGTCAGCTCGCTGCGATCGCCCGAGCCGGTGAGGCTGCACAGCACGTTGTACAGCGGCACCAGCGCAAATCCAAAACCGAAGGCGCCCAGCGCCAGCAGACCCAATGTGAGGGCCAGTTTTCGATGCGCGGAGCGCCTTGCGTCCTGTTCGCTCACGAACGGCTGTGTATGAAGGCCACGATGAAGCCGAAGTAAACCACCAGTGCGAAACCCGTCAGCAGCAGCGCATTGCGACGGATGCGCCGGCGGCGCTCCGTTTCCTGCTGTCCGGTCGTGACGGGTTCCATCACCTCAGTGTCCGATAGTGCCGCGCGCAACCACTTCGGCAGACGGCGGCGATTCCCAGGTGTGGTACGGCGCCGGCGACGGCAGCTCCCACTCCAGTCCATGTGCGCCTTCCCAGACGCGGTCCGCGGCGCGCTCGCCGCCCTTCACGCACTGCCAGATGGCCAGCGGGAACAGCAGCTGCGACAGACCGAAGCCGAAGCCACCGATGGAGGAAACCATGTTCCATTCGGCGAACTGCGTGGAGTAATCCGGGATGCGGCGCGGCATGCCGGCCAGGCCCAGGAAGTGCTGCGGGAAGAACAGCAGGTTGACGAAGAAGGTGCTCAACCAGAAATGGATCTGGCCCA
>DATNCK010000245.1:0-2625 GCA_035571575.1 Steroidobacteraceae bacterium
AGAGGAAACGCAGGCGTTCCAGCAGCGGCAGCGACGGGTCGGTGGCCTGGGCCAGCACGCGCTGATTGAACTCGAGCAGTGACAGCTCGCGATTGATGAACAGGTCCATGGGTAGTCCGCCACGGTCGCCCATGCGTATTACATCTGTGTGACAGCGCCGCGGTGCAGGGCGCCCAGCACGCGCGGGCCGCGCGCTCCGGTGACCGCGGTCAGGTTGCCGGGCTGGCCGGCCACAAATCGTTCGGCCAGCCATGCACACATGGCCGCCTCCACCTGCTCCGGCGGGATGCCATGGCTGCCGGTATCCTCTACCGCGCAGCCGGGCAGCTGCGCGGCCAGTCGCCGCATCAGTTCCCCGTTGAAGGCGCCGCCACCACAAACCAGCAATCGCGCCGGTTTCATGCCAGACAGACCCGTGAGACCTGCGGCAATGGTCATTGCCGTGTATTCGCACAACGTGGCCTGCACGTCGGCAATGGCGGCAGTGTGGCGGTCGACGGCCTGCTGCAGCCAGGCGAAGTTGAACAATTCACGGCCCGTGCTTTTGGGCGGCAACAACGCGAGGTAGGGCTCCTCAAGCAAAAGTTCGAGCAACTCGGGTTCGACGCTGCCGGAAGCTGCGAGCTGGCCATCCTCATCGTAGGGCTCATCCTGGTGTTCCTGCACCCACAGGTCCATCAGGCAATTGCCGGGGCCAGTGTCGAAGCCGGTGACGCGACCATCGGCGTGCAGCGCCGTGATGTTGGCGATGCCGCCGATGTTCACCACTGCGCGGTCTTCGCCAGCGGCGCCGAATGCCGCAGCGTGAAATGCCGGCACCAGCGGTGCCGCCTCGCCGCCGGCTGCGAGATCGCGGCGCCGGAAATCAGCCACCACATCGATGCCGGTGCGTTCAGCGATGCGATTCGGGTCACCGATCTGCAGCGTAAAAGGCACGGCTGCGCGCGGACGATGCAGCACGGTCTGGCCATGACTGCCGATCGCACGCACCTGGCGAGCCGCGAGGCCCGTCTTCTGCAGCAGCTGTTCCGCGGCATCCCCAAACACTTCGCCGATGCGGGCATCCAGTGACCCCAGCGCATCCAGCATGCAACTTTCCGGATGCGCCACCGCGGAGCGCAGTTCGGCTGCCAGTGCGGTGGGGTAATCCACGTGGATGGCACCACGCACCTGCATGCCGCCGGTGTCGATGTCGAGCGCCACGGCCTCGACGCCGTCCATGCTGGTGCCGGAAATAAGGCCGATGTACAGCGTCATGGCGCGATTCGCCTCACGCCGTCAGCGTGCGACTAGCGCGGGCGCGGCAGCTTGCGGTGCGTCGAGTTGCGCCAGCCACGGTGCGGTCTGTGACGCAAAGCGGTCATGCTCTGAAGGCGGCACGGGCGCGCCCGGCTCGGCGCGGCGCATGGCCTTCTGCGGATCGATGAACACGCCACGCTCGATATATTCAAAGTGCAGATGAGGGCCGGTGGCCAGGCCCGTCATGCCGACGTAGCCGATGATCTCCCCCTGTTCCACCTTGCTGCCCTGACCAATCTTTGCGAAGCGCGACAGATGGCCATAGCGGGTGACCACCTTGTTGTTGTGCTGGATTTCCACCACGTTGCCGAAGCCGCCCTTCACGCCACGGAACAGGATGCGCCCCGCACCGGCGGCCTTCACTGGTGTGCCGGTGGGAGCGGCATAGTCCACACCGCGATGTGCGCGGATGGTGTTCAGCACGGGATGCTTGCGATTCGGATTGAATACCGAACTGATGCGCGAGAACTGCACCGGTGCCTTCAGGAAGGCCTTGCGCAGGCTCACGCCTTCGGGCGTGTAGAAATCGGCTTTGCCGTCGGCATTCACGTAGCGCACGGCGCGGAAGCGCTTGCCCTCATTGATGAACTCCGCAGCCAGGATGTCGCCGTCGGCCAGGATCTCGCCGTTGCGTTCGATCTGTTCGTAAATCAGCTTGAACGAGTCCCCGGTGCGCAGATCGAGCACGAAGTCCACATCCCAGCGGAAAATCTCCGCCAGCGCCATGGTGGTCACATCGCGAAGGCCCGCCGCCGTGCCGGCCGCGAACAACGAGGAGTCGATGCTGCCCACCGCCGTGACCGCGTGACGCTTCAGCGGTACTTCCTCGACGCTGGCCACGAAGGCGTTGTCCTCGCCGCGCTGCACCTTGAGCGTCTGGCCGAGTGACAGCGGTCTTTCGAGGCCGACGAGTTCATCGCCACGGCGGGCGAAGGTGAGCTGATCGCCAGGCCGCAGGCGATCGAGCGCGCTGCGCGCCGCGTCCAGCGCGCGGATATTGGCCAGATCGGTGAGGGAAATCTGCAGGCGGCGGAAAATCTGGTCGAGCGTGTCATTGCGCTGCACGACCACGCTGATACGCGACAGACCCGCGCTGGCCGCCTCGAGGGCGGCATCCACCGGGGATTCCGCCTGCCGCGCCAGTTCGAAGGCCTGCACGGCCAGATTCGCGGTATCGGCGGGGTGGGAAAGGCCCATCGAGAAATGCATGCCGATGCCTACCACGGTGGCACAGCACAGCAGCTGAAACCCACGTAGAGGCACCATGCTGCCGCGGCTTCTGGAAGGAGGTGTCTGTGCCAAGGAAATTGCTACCGGATCAGCCTG
>DATNCK010000246.1:0-2764 GCA_035571575.1 Steroidobacteraceae bacterium
CCATGCCGGTGTCCTCGGCGAAATTGACCTGGCCGCACTGGTTGAACATCGGATTGATCAGCCACGGATCGATCCCGAGCAGCTTGCCGAAGCGCTTCGAGACTTCCTCGTAACTCTTGAAGTGGTTGCTCTTGCGCCGCACCGACCAGCCGGCGTGCAGCGGCGGCAGCAGGTACTGCTCATGGATGTCTTCCAGGATGCCTGGAATCCCGGAGGAAAGATCGTTGTTCAGCAAGATGGTGCAGGGATCGAAATCCTTCAGGCCCAGCCGGCGCTTGGTGCGCACCACGGGCTCGAGCACCACCGAGCCGCCGCCGGGCAGCTCGATCGTGGTCGGCTCCTTGATCTCCGGATTGATGGATCCGATGCGCACGTTCAGCCCGGCCATGTGGAAGATGCGCTTGAGCTGGGCCAGATTGCTCAGGTAGAAAGTGTTGCGGGTGTGGTTCTCGGGAATGACCAGCAGGTTCTTGGCTTCCGGGCAGATCTTCTCGATTGCGGCCATGGCCGACTGCACTGCCAGCGGCAGCATCTCGGGAGTGAGGTTGTTCCAGCCGCCGGGATAGAGGTTGGTGTCCACGGGCGCCAGCTTGAAGCCGGCGTTGCGGATGTCCACGGAGCTGTAGAACGGCGGCGTGTGCTCCATCCACTCCAGCCGGAACCAGCGCTCGATGGCCGGCATGGATTCGAGAACCCGCTGTTCGAGCTCGTTGATGGGGCCGGTCAGGGCGGTGATCAGATGCGGAACCATGCGGCCCTCTTGTCTTTGGAATAGGAATAACTGACAGGAATTGTAGGGATTTAAGGGCGACTATGGCACTTTGCAAGTGTTGCCCGGCTTCAGGACAGCCGCGCCAGAGGCAGATTGAGCAGCAGGTTTTGCGGCTTGAGCTTGAGGCGGCGCTCACTGTCCATCGCCATCGCCAGGTAGACCGGACGGCCGGCAATTTCAGGCCGCATGGCGGCCGGCTCCTCGAAGTCGAGCCGGAACAGGCACAGCATGCCGGCCATCCGCTCTTCGTTCACGTCTTCGCCCCGATAGAGATCGTTCAGGACGGCACTGGCCTGGGCGTCCAGGCCGACATGCCAGACCCAGTTCTCGTCGTCGATACTGCGCGCCACCTCGATGCGCACTGCGGTGCCCAGGAAATGCCGCACCCAACCCTCGAGCACGCGGCACAGCGCTGCGAGCGCGGGCTGCCCGTGATTGAGGCTCACCACCAGGTCATGGCTTTCGTCGCGTTCCCAGTAGACCTCCTGGTTGTCCTCGCGCAGCACGTCCAGCTCGGCGGTGCGCAAGGCGGCACCGCTCTGCTTCAGCAGTTCGCCGATGGCGCCGAAGTTGGCGGAGATCGCATGGCGCTCGACGACTTCGTCGTCCGCAGCCATCACCTGGCCATCCTCCTGCACTGAAATGCGCTGCGGGCGGAACAGCATCTCGGCCGCGCGCGCCTGCATCGCCGTGGCTTCGCCGCCGAGCGCATGGCGCAGCAGGATCTGCGTGATCTGGTGCACGAACACCGGCGGCACATCGACGCCCTCTCCAGCGAACAGCGCCACGTAGCTGGCTTCGAGGGTGGCATGCGCGAGCAGGCGCCGGCGAAAACGCAGCCAGACGGCGTAGTTCGATCGCGCGTCTTCGTCGGCTATGGCGGCGAGCTGCTGCGCGTCGACGCCGGCACGCGGCTCGCCGAGCAGGCGCTGGTGCAGCGCGAGTTCACTCTCGCACGATTGCGGCACCGGCGCGAGTTCGGGCCGCTCCAGCAGGCTGCGCAGAAAGTCGTCAGTGACCAGGAGGTGGCCATCGGGAGTCTTGTCCAGCAGGCGGTAGCCGCAGTGGGGCCAGTAGTCGCGCATCTGTCTCTAGTCAGTTGGGGACAGAGCTGAAGGTCGTCCCGCAAGGTATCACGAACGGATTTCGCCATTGCCCAGGACGACCCATTTCAGCGAGGTCAGGCCCTCGATCCCGACCGGGCCGCGCGCATGGAACTTGTCGGTGCTGATGCCGATTTCGGCACCCAGGCCGTATTCGAAGCCATCGGCAAAGCGCGGGCTGGTATTGACCATCACGCTGGCGGAATCGACTTCGCGCAGGAAGCGCTGCGCATGCATGTGGTCGCGGGTGATGATCGCGTCGGTGTGGTGGCTCGAGTAGCGGTTGATATGGCCGATCGCGTCGTCGATGCCAGCCACCACCTTGATGCTGATGATGGGAGCGAGATATTCCTCGTACCAGTCCTGTTCGGTAGCGTCCTTGACCAGGGCCTCGACAGGCGCCGCCCGGACCGATTGCAGGATAGCTTTGGCTTCCGGGTCGCAGCGCATCTCCACGCCCTTGGCCGCGTAGATGGCGCCGATGTCCGGCAGGAATTCCCTTGCCGCGCCACGCGCCACCAGCAGGCCTTCGATCGCATTGCACGGGCTGTACTTCTGCGTCTTGGCGTTGTCGGCAATCTTCACCGCCATCTCGAGATCGACCGGATCGTCCACGTACACATGGCAGTTGCCGTCCAGGTGCTTGATGACCGGAACTTTCGCGTCACGGCTGATGCGCTCGATCAGGCTCTTGCCGCCACGCGGGATGATCACGTCCACCGCCTCGGGCGAGGCGATGAGAAAGCCCACGGCGGCGCGGTCGGTGGTCTGCACCAGCTGCACCGCATCGGCCGGCAGGCCGGCCTCGGTGAGCGCGGCGCGCACCAGTTGCCACAGTGCGAGGTTGGAGTGGATGGCCTCCGAGCCACCGCGCAGGATGCAGGCGTTG
>DATNCK010000247.1:0-3106 GCA_035571575.1 Steroidobacteraceae bacterium
CCACGAACCCCGAGAACATCACGGCTGACTTCGAACAGGCCCTCAAGCTCGATCCCAAGTACGTACCTGCCCTGCAGCAGCTGGCTGCTCTGCAGGCCGCGCGCCACAAGTATGATGAGGCGTTGAGCACTCTCGATCGCCTGGATGCAGCCGGAGATCCGACATTCTCGACACGACTCATGCGCGGCCAAGTGCAGGCCCAGCAGGGCAAGGCCGGACCTGCCAGAGAGAGCTATGCAGCGGCGCGGGCGCTGGCGAAGGGCAATGCCAATGCCCTCAACAGCTTGTGCTGGAGCGAGGCCACCGTGGGATCGGCTCCCGACGAAGCTTTGAAGGACTGCGATGCGGCCCTGGCAGTTGCTCCGGATATACCCGCGTTTGTCGACAGCCGAGGCTTGGCGCTGCTGAAACTGAAACGGTACCAGGAAGCCGTCGCCAGCTACGATGTGGCCATTGCCAAAGCACCCAAACAGACCAGCTCACTCTATGGCCGCGGCATCGCGAAGCTGCGCCTGGGTAGGCAGGCGGAAGGCGAGGCGGACATCGCAGCGGCGCGTGAGATCGAACCCAGCGTCGGATCTCGTTTCGCCGAATACGGCGTGCAACGCTGAGCGATGACTCACTCGACGGTTCAGGTGCGCCCAGATTTTCAGGCCGCCTGTTGCCGGGCGATTTTCACCACGTCTATGATCGCCGTTCCATAGCGTTCGAGCTTGGTGACGCCTATCCCGGCCACGCCGCCCAGTGTCACCATGTTTTCGGGCAGGCGCTGCGAGATCTCGCGCATGCTGCTGTCGTGCAGGACGGTGTAGGCGGGCACGCCATGTTCCTTCGCGATACCACGACGCCACTGGCGCAGCGCCTGGAACACGCCCTCCTGTTCCGGTGAAGGCTGCGTGAACTCGTCGACGGTAGCGGCACGGGTGGTGGCATTTTTCGCCCTTTTTCGGCTGCGATGCGCCGTGCCGGTCGGCGCGGCGTCCCGCCGCAACGTCAGGCGTCGTCTTCCCTTCAGCACCTCGCGGCTGGCCTCGTTAAGGCGCAGCACATTGTAGTGATCGTGGTCGACTGCGATCAGGCGCAGCATTACCAGCTGCCGCAGAACCGCACGCCATTGCGCTTCGCTCATGTCGGCGCCCCTGCCAAAGGTGCTGACCGCCTCGTGGCCACGTTCGAGCACTTTGGGGGTGCGCTCGCCACGCAGCACGTCGATGATCTGCTGTGCACCGAAGCTGTAGCCGCTGGCGCGTTCGCAACGATAGATGCAGGACAACAGCTTCTGCGCCGCCTCGGTTCCATCGAACTGGGCCGGTGGCGAGAGGCAGTTGTCGCAGTTTCCACAAGGCCCACTCGGCTCGTCGAAGTAGTCGAGCAGGTATTGGCGCCGGCAGCGCGCGGTTTCACACAGGCCCAGCATGGCGTCGAGCTTGGCATTCGAGACGCGCTTGTAGGCTTCGGCAGCCTCGGATTGCTCGATCAGCCGCCGCTGCTGCACGACATCAGCCAGGCCGTAGACCATCCAGGCTTCGGCCGGCAGGCCATCGCGGCCGGCACGGCCAGTCTCCTGGTAATAGCCCTCGACGCTCTTCGGCAGGTCAAGATGCGCCACGAAGCGCACGTCAGGTTTGTCGATGCCCATGCCGAAGGCGATGGTGGCCACCATCACGACGCCGTCTTCCTCGATGAAACGATCCTGGCGCTGCTCGCGCTCGGTAGCGCTGAAACCGGCGTGATAGGCGACGGCATCGACACCGTTCTGACACAGCATCTCCGCGGTTTCTTCCACTGATTTGCGCGACAGGCAGTAGACGATACCGCTCTGGCCGGGATGTTCTTCGGCTATGAAGCGCAGCAACTGTTTGCGGGGAGATTCCTTGCCGGCGATGCGGTACCGGATGTTGGGCCGGTCGAAGCTGGACAGGAAAGTGCGTGCGCCGGTGAGGCGGAGACGCTCGATGATTTCCTGTCGCGTTGCCGGGGTTGCCGTGGCCGTAAGCGCAATGCGCGGCACGTTGGGATAGCGTTCGGCCAACTGCGCCAGCTGCAGGTATTCCTGCCGGAAGTCATGGCCCCACTGCGACACGCAGTGCGCCTCATCGAAGGCGAACAACGAAATCCGCAGCCGATCGAGCAGTTCGAGCGTGCGCTCCTTCAGCACACGCTCGGGAGCCAGATAGAGCAGGTCGAGCTCGCCTGCCCTCGCCCGCTTCTCGATGGACTGCACTTCCGGCCAGTCGAGCGTGGAGTTGAGGAATTCGGCGCGCACGCCGGCTTCCTGCAAGGCGGCCACCTGGTCCTGCATCAGCGCGATCAGCGGTGAGACCACGATGGCGATGCCATCGCGCAACAGTGCCGGCACCTGGTAGCACAGCGACTTGCCGCCGCCAGTTGGCATGAGCACCAGTGCATTGCCTGCGTCCGCGACATGCGCCACCACCTCAGCCTGCTCACCGCGGAAGGTGGCATAGCCGAAGACGGATTGCAGGATCTGCAGTGCGCGCGGCGGCAGTTCAGGACTGGAACTCACGCGCACATTGTCGCATCGCAGACGCGACGGCCACACATTCCTTTATGCGGCAAATGCGCCAAAAAAAACGGGCGCACCGGTTAGCACCGATGCGCCCGCATTCATTGCGGAGTCAAGGATCGGAACTCAGGCGTCCGTCTCCTCGCTCACCGGGCTGTCTTCGCCGTCCGCCACGCCACCGCCCACATCCATGAAGCTGCGGCGGTTGCTCTCGCTGATCTTCTTGCGGCGATGCTCATGGGCCGCGAAGCCCGTGCCCGCCGGGATCAGACGGCCGACGATGACGTTCTCCTTCAGGCCGCGCAGATCGTCCTTCAGGCCGCGCACCGCAGCTTCGGTCAGCACGCGGGTGGTCTCCTGGAAGGAAGCCGCCGAGATGAAGGATTCGGTCGCCAGCGAGGCCTTGGTAATGCCCAGCAGCACCGGCTGCAGGGTGGCCACGCCCCGGTTGCCCGACTTGGCCGCGTCGTTGATGTCCAGCGCCCGCGAACGATCCAGCTGTTCGCCACGCAGCAACGCGGTTTCGCCCGTGGCGAGCACCTCGGTCTTGCGCAGCATCTGCCGGATGATCACCTCGAT
>DATNCK010000248.1:0-15420 GCA_035571575.1 Steroidobacteraceae bacterium
GCTACGCCCAGAGCCTTGGCGGTGAGATAGGCCCGCTGAAACAGCGGCCAGTTCTCCTGCGGGATCCAGGAGGCCGGCAGATAGTCGGTGGAATTAGGCGGCAGCTTCTTCTCGATGCTCTGCATATACGGTGCAAATGCATTGCAGGCGGGGCAGCCGTAGGAAAATATTTCCGTCACGGGCGCGACGGTGCCGGTTGGCGGCTGCTCCACCTTGAAGTAGTGCTTGCCTTCGGTCCACGACTCCGCGGCGCTGGCGGATCCCGCGGCGAACACCGCTCCAGCAGCAGCCAATGACAGAACTTCGCGACGGGTAATCTGGGTCATGGAGATTCCTACTCTTCCTTCAGGTAACGGCTGGCCGACTTC
This sequence comes from Steroidobacteraceae bacterium, assembly GCA_035571575.1. GTDB lineage: Bacteria > Pseudomonadota > Gammaproteobacteria > Steroidobacterales > Steroidobacteraceae > ZC4RG30. The sequence continues at coordinate 369 of DATNCK010000248.1, forward strand.
ACGTCGCACTTTACACCCGAGGGCTTCAGGTCGGGGCTGTAGTTCCACAGCAACGACTGCTTCACGGGCGCCGTGAGGTATTCCGGGTCTTCCAGCACGAACTCGTAGTTGATATGCCGGCCTTCGTCGATCAGTGAAAAGCGTTCAACCAGATGCTTGCCGAGACCGGAAGGGATGCCCAATGCCAGGCCTTCACGATGCTCTGCAAAATGAGACGTATCCACGACCAGAGTGGTTCCCTCCCACTTGCCCGTGGAAAAGCCCTGCATCGTCGGTTTGACGGGCGGCTTGCGGCCGTCCATGTACACCACGCGTTCCGCACCCATCCAGTCGATGTGCAGCTTCACCTCATCCTTGCCAACCTCGATGCGGTTCGCAGTCGGGTACATCATGACCTGGGGGGCGCCCACGGGGATGCACTCGTTCTGCGTGCTCTTCTTGATGTCGGCTGCCTGAAATGCCGCCCTGCCCTTGTCGGTGAACGACCAACTGCCGCGGCTGCCGACGAATTTGAAGAAGCCCTCCGGCACCCAGGTGCCGGCGATGGTCGCCGCCTTCGCGGTGGGTGCAGGCAGTTTCGCGCTGCCGCCGATCATCAGTGGCAGCGTGCTGCCATCAGGGCGTATCAGCTCGCGGCCCAGCGCCATCGTGCCACGACGCGGCGGTGCAGCGCGGATCTTGATCTTGTCACCCACATGAATCGCGTCGCGCCGCAGCCCCAGCGGGTTGAGCGTCGAAGGCGGGCCCAGCTCCAGCACCAGCGGGCCGTTCGCCGTCTTCACCGTGAGATAGCTGTGCGGATTCTTCCACGAGAACTCGGTGACGGTGCCTTCCACCATGAGCTCTTTGCTGAGATCGAACATCGCCGAGCTGTGATGGGCCACGGCCGGCAGCGCAGCGAGTGCGCCACAAGCGATCGCCACACCCCGCGTGGTGACCTTTTTCGCAATTCGATTCATCGCCCACCCCCTGCTGTAATTCTTGCAGACACCCTGGACCCATCCCTTAGGATAAGGAAGACGCCAACAAAAGGGGGAAACGATGCGTATTCGCCAGTTCGCAGCCTTGGTCGCAGGCATCGCCTGCCTCGCAGCCACCGCAACCGCCAACGCCACCTGGGTGGCAAGTTGGGCGGCCTCACCACACGCGCCTCTGGGCACCGAGGGCCCGTTCGCTGCTGCCTCGTACGACAACGTCACGCTCACGCAGATTCTGCGTGTCAGCGAAGGCGGCGAGCGCTTGCGCGTGCGCTTTTCGAATCGTTATGGACCGGGCCCGTTGGCCATCGGTGCTGCGCGCGTGGTGCGTATCGATGACGCAGGACAGGAGATCGCAGGTTCATCGCGCACGCTGACATTCGGTGGTGAGGCTGGCGCGGTGATTCCGCGTGGAGCTCCGTTTGCTACCGACGCCGTCAAATTGAGTGTTCCCAGCCTTTCGCGACTGAAGGTGGAGTTCTACCTGCCCAAGCCCACCGGCCCCTGCACCTGCCACCTCACCGGTGTGGATGAGCTGGCAGTTTCGCCACCCGGCAATTTCGTGGGCAAGCCCTTCACTCCGGCCAGCAAGGCGCAGTTCCGTGCCTTCCTGAGTGTGGTGGAAGTGGATTCACCACAGGCACTGGGCACGATTGTGGCTTTCGGTGATTCGATCACCGACGGCGTGGGTGCAACCGCCGGCGCCAATCGCCGCTGGCCCGACATCCTCGCCAATCGACTGCAGGCCGCGGGCAAGCACTGGGCCGTGGCCAATGCCGCGATCAGCGGCAATCGCATCCTGAGTCCGGGCATGGGTGAGTCCGCGCTCGCACGCTTCGATGAAGATGTGCTGAGCCTGCCGAATGTGAAGTATGTGATCGTGTTCGAAGGCGTGAACGACATCGGCAACCGCTTCGGGCGTCGCGGTCCTGGCCAGCCCAATCTTCCCGGCCTCGATCAGCCCGAAATCAGCGTCGAAGAGATGATCGCAGGCTTCAAGCAGATCATCGAACGCGCACATGACAAGGGCATCAAGGTGATCGGCTCACCCATCGGCCCCTACAAAGGCGCGGGCTACTGGACGGAAGAAGGCGAAGCCGCACGGCAGAAGATCAACGATTGGATCCTGAAGAGCGGCGCCTTCGATGGCAATGTGCGCATCGATACGGCGTTCGCGGATCCGGCTGATCCGCGGCAGATGCGCGAGGGGTATCACATGGGCGACCACCTGCATGGCAGTGATGCAGGATTGAAGGCCGTGGGTGATTCGATCGATCTGTCGCTGTTCAAAGCGGCAAAGTAACGCGCCAATTGCCGCAAACGACGCCGGCGGACGCCTCAGTCCGCCGGTTGTCGGGAAGACAGCGATCTTTCAGTCTAGCGATCTTCCGGGCGCTGCTGAGTCGGCTGACCACTGCCCTGTCGCTGGCCGCGCTGCGCCTGCATGGCGGGATTCTTGCCACCTTCGTACTGGCGCGTGCCGCCATCCTCGGTGGGTCGGTTCTCACGGCCCGGAGGATTCTCATCGGCAGCGCTCTGGCCCTGATTCTGCTTCTTCGGATTGACGGTCTGTCCGGTCATGATTCCACCTCGTACGTGGCGCGAACAAATGATTCGCACCCCGACTATAGGAGCCCGGGCACGGCGTCCTAAGTCCGACAGTGAGGGCTTCACAGTAGGAATTGTCCTGCCGGCAGCAACCCTCAAGGACAGGGACTGGGATGCGAGCGATGCACCGCATCAATGGCACTGAGCACTTCCCGATCCAGCGTCACGGCTGCGCTGCCGATATTGGTCTTCAGCTGCTCCATGGTGGTGGCGCCAATGAGCACGCTGGTCATGAAACGCTGCTGCCTCGCATGCGCCAATGACATCTGCGCAAAGTTCAGCCCGTGCTTTGCTGCAATGCCTGCATACGCTTCGGTGGCGCGAACCGCGTACTCGTTCATGTAGCGCGAGAAGCGCGACCAGCGAACCATGCGCGCCTCGGGTGGTCGCGCGCCATTCAGGAATTTTCCTGACAGCAGGCCGAAAGCCAGCGGCGAATAGGCCAGCAGGCTCACATCTTCACGGATGGACATTTCCGACAGACCGATCTCGAAGGTGCGGTTCAGGAGGTTGTAGGGATTCTGGATGGACGCGATGCGTGGCAGGCCCTGAGCTTCGGCCTGCAGATAGCGGTGCACGCCCCAGGGCGTTTCATTCGACAGCCCCACGTGGCGGATCTTGCCGGCGCGCACCAGTTCACCCATTGCGCCCAGCGTCTCTTCGATGGCCACCGCCTGTGCGCCGTTGACGCTTTCCGCGTGTTCATAGCCCAGGCGACCGAAGAAGTTGGTCGGCCGGCTGGGCCAGTGCATCTGGTAGAGATCGATGTAATCCGTCTGCAGGCGCTGCAGGCTGGTCTCGACCGCCGCGAGTATGTTCTGGCGATTGAGGCTGTTGTCGCCACCACGCACATGCCCCACGCCCAGCACCGCACCCGGGCCTGCCACCTTGGTGGCGAGCACCACCTTGTCGCGCCGGCCACTCTTCTTCAGCCAGGTGCCGATGATGCGCTCGGTGGAACCATAGGTTTCGGCGCGTGGTGGAACGGAATACATCTCGGCCGTGTCGATGAGGTTCACGCCCTGATCGAAGGCGTAGTCGAGCTGCTCGTGCCCTTCGGCTTCCGTATTTTGTTCGCCAAAGGTCATCGTGCCCATGCCGATGGCGCTCACCTTGATATTGGTGCGGCCCAGGGGTCGATATTCCATTTTCCTGCTCCTGCTGTTGCGGGCGGGATTATGCCCGAGAGGGTCCTTGCATTGGCCGAATACGGTAGGCTAGACCATCATGAATTTCTCATTTCACAAGGCATTGCCAGCTCTTCTGGCGGTCGCGCTTCTGCAGAACGTTTCCGCTGCAGAGTCTGCGGCTAAGCATGAGACCGATGAGGTGGTGGTCAACGGTGAGCGCGTGAAGCTCGACGCGATGCGTCACGAGATCATCCAGCTCGAAGACCAGTTTTACTCGCGCTACAACGAATTGAACACGATCAGGGATTTCGACATCCAGTGCATCGAGGAGGCGCGCACGGGAACACGCTTCATCAAGCGCACCTGCAAGCCGGTGTATCAGGAAAAGGCCGTGAACGCCGAAGGCAAGGCCGCGTTCGAGGTGCTGCAGTCGTTCCGGAGCAGGGGCATGGCGGGCTCACCTCCCGTGCCTGCGGCCGGAGAGATCGAGCGCCGACGCCTGGATTTCCAGAAGAACATGGAAGAAGTTGCGCGCCGCAATCCAGAGCTGTCCAGGCTGCTGCAGCAGCGCGGCGAACTGATCGAGCGATACAAGGCGCAACAGAAGAAAATTTTCGGATCAGATACGCCCGAAGACTAGGCCAGAGCCTGCAGCACACGCTCGAAGTCGACTGGCTTGACCAGATGCGCATCGAAGCCGGCTTCAATGGCGCGCTTCACATCTTCAGGCTGGCCGTAGCCGGTCAAAGCCACCAACTGCAGTGTGGCGTTCGTGGAGCGTAGTTGCCTGGCCACCTCGTAGCCGTTCATACCCGGCAGGCCGATGTCCAGCAGCACCAGGTCGGCCGGGAAGCTCGCAGCCATTGCGAGGGCACCCACCCCCTCGTATGCGGTGCGCACATCATGGCCATGCGTCTGCAACAGTATCGAGATGGAGTCCGCGGCATCGCGGTTGTCATCGACGACCAGCACGCGCTTGCGTGCCATTTCCCCCCGCATGGCAGCAGGCGCATCGCTCGGCTGCGCGTCGACCAGAGGCAGGCGGATCTCGAATGTGGAACCCCGACCGATGCCCGCACTGCTCGCGGTCACGGTGCCGTGATGCATTCCCACAAGCTGCCGCACGACTGAAAGGCCGATACCAAGCCCGCCCTGCGCCCGATCGAGCGAGCGCTCGCTCTGCACGAAGAGGTCGAAAATGGTGGCCAGCAGTTCCGGCGAAATGCCCACGCCATTGTCGCGAACCGAGATCACCGCAGATCGTTCCTGCCGCTGCAGGCTGATCTGAATCTCTCCGCCAGCGTCTGTGTACTTGGCGGCATTGGTCAGGATGTTGGAAACGCACTGCACCAGCCGCGCCCGGTCACCGCGGACGTGAAATGCAGCGCCGTCCGAATGACTCAGCACCGTGTGCCGCTTCTCCCTCATCATGGGCTCGACGCTTTCCAGCGCCTGCGCCACCACCGACTCCAGGTCGATCACGTCGAGCTGCAATTCGACGCGGCCCTGCGTGATGCGCGATACATCGAGCAGATCATCCACCAGACGCGAAAGCTGCCGCACCTGGCGATTCATCACGCGCAGGGTCGAATCGATACGCTCGTTGCCCGCAGGCACCAGTCGCGGCAGCAGATCGCTGGCCGTCAGCATGGGGGCCAGGGGATTGCGCAGCTCGTGCGCGAGCATGGCGAGGAACTCGTCCTTGCGGCGATCGGTCAGCCGCAGCGCGTTCTCCGCATCGCGCAATGCCTTCAGCTGATCGCGCATCTGGTACTGGCGCATTCGCGCTCGCACACCGGCATGTATTGCGCTGAGTAGGGTGCGGCTGGAAGTCGGCCGCTCCAGCACCGTGACGTTCGTCATCCTGCCGATCAGCTCCGCGGCTTCCGGTGAAGGCTCCACCCTGCCCAGCAGCACGACGGGAAGATCCGACCATTGCGGCTGCTGCAGCAGGGCCTCGATGATGTGCCGCCCGCCGATTCCCGTCAGCGCGCTGTCGGTGAGCAGCAGCGTAGCAGCACCCCGCCCCATCTCGGTGACGAGTTGTGCCGCACTATCGCAGACGATGCAATCGACGGCCTCTCGCGCAAGCACGACGCAGATGGCTTCACCATCACGACGCGTCGCCGGCAACAACAACACCCGACCCTCCTCGGATCGGAGGTGCTGATCTGTCACGCGCGGTGCGCGGACACTGGGCCGGCGCCATTCAACTGACCCAGCTCGACGGGAACACCCGTCAGGACCCCGCGCAAATTGAACAAGGGGGCACTGAGGTGAATCCCGTTCTCGTCGAACCAGATCTCGCGGATGGCGCCCTCATGACCACCGGTGCGCTTCTTCAAGGCGGAGATTGCCTTCTTCACATTCCCTGAGTGCTCGAAATACCTCAACACGATGACGGCGTCCGCCAGATAGCTGGCCTCCACCGGCGACGTCATCGAAGGACCCATCAGCCCCGCCTGCGCCACCACCAGGAAGGTGGCGATGCCGCGATTGTTCAGGTAGGAAAGCAGTTCATGCAGCTGCGCGGTGAGAAAATGGTCCTGCGGCATCGAATTCAGGTAGCCATTCAGGCTGTCGATGACGATGACCTTGGCGGAATTCTCTTCGACGGCCCTGCGAACCAAAGACACGAATTCGCCGGGCGAGACTTCCGCAGGATCAATCTGTCGCAGCTGGATTTCTCCGGGCCCCTTGCCTTCCTTCAAGGACATGCCCAGGCCCGTGCAGCGCGTTTTCAACGCCGTCTTGGTTTCATCGAACATGAAGACGGCAGCATGATCGCCGCGGTCGACGGCCGCCTTGGCATACTGGACAGCAATGGTGGATTTGCCGCTGCCCGGCGGGCCAATCAGCAGCGTGCTCGTGCCCCTGTCTATGCCACCGCCCATCAGCGAGTCGAGCGGGCCCACGCCGCTGGCGATCAGGGCGCGCTGGTATTGCGTTACATGCTCTGCGGCCACGAGGCGCGGATAGATCGTGATGCCGCCACGGTGAATGCTGAAGTCATGCAGGCCGCTGACGAATGAGCTGGCGCGGAACTTGCGCACCTGCAACTCGCGTCGCGTCTGGCCATAGGCGGGCGTCTTGGACTCCAGACTGATGACACCATGCGCAATGCTGTGCAGCTGAAGGTCCGGCCCCTCGGCGGTTCGATCGTCGAGCATTATCACCGTGCAGGTGCGTCCGAGGAACAGCTGCTTCAGCGCGAGGATCTGCCGCCGGTAGCGCAGCGAACTCTGCGACAACAGCCGCAGCTCGGAAAGCGAGTCGATCACCAGCCGGGTGGGATTCAGCTCATTGAGTGCGTTGATGAGCTTGCGCGTCGTCTCGGTGAGCTCGACCTCTGAGGCGTGCAGCATGGTGAGCTGCGCGTCCCCGTGCAGGGCGCCCTCGTCGACGATCAGCTCGACGATTTCGACGCCATCCAGGCTCCATCCATGGGAAGCGGCGACAGCCCGCAATTCCAGCGCGGTTTCCGACAACGTCACATACAGGCAGCGCTCGCCAAGCCGCGCACCCTCCAGCAGGAACTGCAGTGCGAGGGTGGTCTTGCCGGCGCCCGGATTGCCATCGAGCAGATACATCCGCTGAGCAATCAGTCCACCGTTCAGGACTTCATCCAGGCCGGGAATTCCCGACGCACAACGATCAGCTTGTTTCATCGCGAGTAGCCTCCGGCCGGGCGACTCCTCCCGACGCACAATCGGAAGCCTAGCGCATCCGAATATCAGGGCGCCTTCCGCAGGGTGGAAGCGCTCCGTGTAGGAATAGTCCTGCACTCCGAACGAGGTTGCATGCGCAACGGATCGAAAAGGGGAGCGCATGGCGCGGTGGAAGCTATGGGCGCGCAGCTACCCGATCACCAAGAGCGGCTGGGGAGAATGGCGATGTGGGCTGCGCCGGCACGGAGACGTGCCGGCATCGCGATCCCCTAGGCCGTGGTCTGCGCTGACTCACCCGAGTCGGCCACCGACACGGCCTGCTCGACGCCATCATCGACCACCGCGGGTAAGGGCGCACTGGCAGCTGGCTTGCGCACCAATCGCAGACGCGCAGGTTTCTTCGCCGCCTTGGGCGCAGCCTTCTTTGGTGCAGCTGCCTTGCGCGTCGCAGCTTTGGGCGTCGCAGCTTTGATCCTGGTTGGCGGCTCTGCAGCGGCTTTCTTTGCCGCCTCTTCCTTCGCGGCGGCGCGCTTGGCCGCTTGCGCCGCACGCGCCTTGGCCTCGGCCTCCTTGCGTGCACGCTTCGCGGTCTTCAGCTTCGCACGCGCCTGCTTCAATTCGGTCTTGGCCAGTTTGCTTTTCTTCTTGGCCAGCTTGACCAGATCACGCGCTTCGGCAATCGCCACATTCAAAGCGCGGGTGAACGAGGACTTTCCAGACAAAGGGTTTTTCTTCATGAGGCTGCCCTTTTGTGTCGCAGGGCCGAAGAGTTTCACACGCGTCAGGGGAAAATACTATTACACCCGCCCGCTCCCTGTTTGGGCAGCAGTAAGGCCGGCCAATTTGACACCGCGCGGTGCCGTGGCCGGCGCGCTTTCCGGCAGCGGCGAGTGGATCAGCGCAATGCTGCTCCAGACGCCAACACTGAAGTACAGCGACATCCAGACGAATTCGTGCCGCCACATGGCGTGGGCATAGGTGACCAGATGCGGACGAGCGATATCCCGCAGGCCTTCGGTGAAGGTGAGGTACTGAGCGGCCGATGCCTCACTGGCGAGCCAGCGGCCGGCATACATCGGAATATCCGCCAGCACCATGTAAAGCACATAGCCAATGGCCATGGCGCTGAGCAGTGCCACCGGCAATCGGTGGCTGGGCTGCCAACGAGGCCAGGCGGCCAGCAGGCTGGCTGCCATCAACGTGGCGGAAAGCGCCCACAGGGATTCTTCAAATACGTGTCCCAGGTTCGAGGTGGTGAGTACGGAATACCAGGAACACAGCTCCGCGGTGAATATCATCGGCAGCACCAGCGCCGAACTCACGCGCCCGAACACGCTGCCCGTCATGCGGGAGGCCTCGCGCAGCGTTACTGCCCACTGCGCGACGAAGCACAACTCCGCCAACGTGGCCACGCTGCGGCCGACCAGCACACTGGCCAGTGGCGAATCGATCAACGCGATGCGGGGAATGTCATAGACCGGAATCACCGAGCGGAACGCGCAGCCCAACACATAGCCTGCGGACAGCCACAGCTGCAGGTGTCGCGTGCGCAGGATCTCGTCAGGCAGCGTGGAGGAAAGCCATTTCAGGCGGGCTGCCGCGCGCGCCCACAACAGCAGATTGAGTCCTGCCAGAGCGGACAATCCGGATGACCAGAGGATGACGGGCGCAGACATGGCTCACACGCTACTGCGATCGCCATGTGACAGCAAATCAGGAACGCAGCGCATGGACACCAGAAAACCTGCAGCCATGGCGCCAATGACCTTCGACGATCCACTGATCATGGAACCGCCTGCCAGATCAGCTCCAGTGCGACGAGGCTGAGCAGTATCCGGAACACCAGCCGGAACACATGCTCGGGCACGCGAGTGAGCATGCGACTGCCGATGGCGGTGCCCGCAAATCCCGCCACTACCATCAGCATGATCAACAGCAGGTATTGCCGGAACGCGAAGCCCATCGCCACGAACACCACGACCTTGAACAGGTGCTGCAGCGCATTGAGCGTGGCATGCGTGGCGACGAGCTGACGCCGATCCGGTATACCGCGGACGAAGGCTGCGACAAGTGGGCCTGCCGCACCAACCACCATGCCCACCGCCGACACCACCAGACCACCGAAGAACTGCACCGTGCGACTGCGTGCGATCATCTTCGGCATCGGCAGCCAGGTGGTCACGAGCACGAACAATCCGATGATGGCTGCAAACCATTTGTCGGGCAGCAGGAAGGCAAAGCGGCCACCGATGACCGAACCGATGATGGCGCCGAGGCTTACCCACAGGATGAAATTCCACTGGATGTGTTCGCGCATGACTACTGCGCGGCCGGCGTTGCTGCCGAGTTGCACCAGGCCATGTACCGGCACAACCACCACCGGCGGCATCACCAGCGTCATCGCGGCGATGAGCAGCGAGCCACCGCCCAGCGAGAAGGTGGCGGTGATCAGCGAAGTGACGAAGCTGAGACCTACCAGCGCAGCAGTGGCCCAGTTGCCGAGACCCGGGACGAGCTGCGGCATGGCGCTCATCTGCTAGCCGACTCAATGCCCACAGAACTGATCCTCGCAGGCTCGTCCATCACGATCACCAGGCGTGATGAAGCCGAAGCCGCGATCGTCATTCCATCGGGTCAGCGTGCCGTGCGTGCGCATTCGAATCCTGTACTTCGAATTTCATCAGTCCGCCGAGTTTGGGCCCCACCGGAACAAACTTCCATCCGAGGCGGGAGGCTGCGACCACATCCCACTCACCGTCTCCATAGTAGGTGATCGATTCCACCGGCTGGGGTAGCTGCGACAGTGCATGTCGCATGATCCCGGCGCGCTCGTGATGATCGTTGGAAGTCGCCAGCGGAACGCCAGCCACCGGGAATCCGGCACTGGCGAGCTTCATCAGTGCGCATGAGCGCCACGCGCCGGTTGCATAGGCAACGCATACATCGGAGCGCGCCAGCTGCGCCGCTACATAATCGCGTGCGCCTGGAATCTCCCGAAACGCGCCTCTGGTCTCGACATGGCGATGCAACCGTGCAAGGTGATCCTCTTCGATTGCGCGCGCCATGCGAGAAGTGATGTCCAGACCATTGTCGTGAGCGACGCCCGCGAGAATGCCCATGTCGGTGACATGCTCGTACATGCCCCACTTCTCGCGGATGCGGACGTCACCCAGCACGGTACGGATGGCATCGCCCAGCATTCCCGCAGCCGCCTCGAACGAATCGAGCAGCGTGCCATCGATATCGAAGATCAGCGCCTGCATCACTCCACGATCTTGCGGCGGTGGATCAGCCACTTGCCGTCGCGCTTCACCAGCTCGTCCTCATAGCGCCCTTCTGCCGCCACACGGAAGCTGTACATCTGCGGGCCGCCGGATACGGTCATCCAGTAGCAGTGGTGCAGGGCCCTGTCCGCGCTGACGATGTCGATGACGGCATTGGTCATCACGTGATGCATGATGGGCGGCGGATCATTGGTTTTGTCCGCGTCGGCAGCGCGGTCTGCGCGGCTTGCCTTCATGTCGGTGATGATCTTGCCGATCTCGGCGCGGCCTTTGAACACCTTGCCTTCCATGGTGAACTCGGCATCTTCGGTGAATGCGGAGGCGTAGACGTCGGCATCGAATGTGTCGAGGCCCGTCGAGTAGCGCACCAGCGTGGTTTCGATGGCCTGGCGGTCGACGTAGTTCTGCAGAGCCGTCGGCTCATCGTGCTTCGCCGATCCACAGGCTGCCACCAGGGCGGCAAGTGCGATCATGCCGGCGCGGGCTACGTAACTCTGATTCATGTCATTTCCTCTGGTTGGCTATTGCGGTGGGATTTGGCGTGGGCTCACCGATCTTGCGCAGCGTGTTGCGGTCGGTGTGACGAAACGGCTGCACCTGTCCCGGAATGACCAGCAGGGTTTCCTGTTCGTAGGACCAGGTGCCGTCGGCGTTGATGGTGATCGAGATGGTGTAGCGCTCTGTCCTGAACGCGCGCTCCAGAAAGGGATTGGAAACAATGCCATTGACCTCGGAGCCGCGCACGGCTTCGAGGCGAAATGACTTCGCATCAGGCGCCGCGCGCCCCATCGCCATTGCGGCCTGCCCGCGCGGTATCGATAGCGTCTGGATCACCGTGCCGGTCGCCGGCTCCCACAGCCAGTGGCCGACCTGATCGTGAAAGGTCTCGACGTTGTCTGGCTCAACGATGCGGGTGTGGTAGCGCAGGCCGTAGAAGAGTTGCGGTCCATTGGCCTGTGCATCGATGGGCTGCAGCTCAATGGTCTCGATGAATACCTTTTCCTCCGGACCATCGGCCTTCGGGTTGACGTCGACGCCGCGCGCGCCGGTCCAGATGCCGGCCAGGCCAGTGAGCGGGCCGAGATGCGCGAGCGTGTCTACGTCCGGTTCGGCTTCGGTGTAGATGTCTTCAATGAGTTCGGTCATGGTCCCTGTGAGGACTTCGGTTTGTTGGCCGTTTGCGCAAGTCTGATACAGATCACCTGCATCGACAATGTCGGTGAAGCTTGAACTGGCGCACAGGCTTCAGATCGGCCGGACGGCTCGATTGCCCGCTGGGAGTAGACGCCTAGGATCTGTTCCTGTCGCCTGCAGCGAAATGTGCCAACTGATCGGTGCGGGCCTTCTCGAACGCAGGACGATCCGTCACGCGGGATACATAAGCCTCTGTCGCAGGCCGATCACCGAAGGCGCGAACCTTCGGGATACGCAGCACATCCGCCATCAGCAGATCTGCAACGGTGAAGCGATTCGCCGCCAGCCATTGCTGCTCACCCAGCACCCTCTCGACATGGTCAAGGCGGCTCTTCACCCAGCCCGTCAGGCCGTTTTCATTCGCGCCAGTCATGTCGAGGAACCACCAGGGCACGGTGACCATCTCCATTGAATTGAGAGCGGCGATCAGCCACTGAACCGTTCGCGCTTCTCCCAGCGCATCCCGCGGCATCAGCTTTTCGCTCTTGCGGGCGAGATGCAGCAGGCAGGCGCCGCTTTCGAATATCTCCACGTCACCATCGGACAGATAGGGAACCTGGCCGAAGGGTTGATGGGAGAGGTGATTCGTTTCGCGTCCCTCGAACGGCACGGTTCGCACGGAATAGTGGAGCCCTGCCTCTTCGCAGGCCCAGCGCAGCCTGAGATCGCGCACGAAGCCGCGTGGACCTTCGGGAACCCAATCCAGGGTCCAGATGATGATTTCGCTCATGACGCCACCCTACTATTGCTCACCCTGCTCCGCGAGCACCTTAGTCAGCAGTATGTGTAGTGCCTCGCGCACCTGCTCGACACGCTGCGCGCCGATATGCTCAGCCCACTCCGATTCGGTCTGCTGCGCGAAGGCACGCACTTCGGTGCCATAGCGCCGGCCGCGGGCGGTGAGGCGGATGCGCATGGCGCGGGCATCATTGGCGTCGGGCGCACGGGTGACGTAGCCGGCGGACTCCAGCTCGGACACCAGCGCGCTCATCGACTGCTTGGTGATGCGCGACACTTTCGCCAGCTCGGTGAGTCGCAGGCCCTCCGGCCGCTGCCACAGCGGCTGGATCACCGCAGAATGCGCCGGCTGGATGTCCTTGTAGCCGGAAGCCTCGATCCAGGTGGTCAGCCGCTGCTGCATGGCGTGCCCGACCATCCGCAGCATGGCGCCCATGAACGGCAGGCCGGGTTCTGCGCGGGTGCTTGACATTATAGTTCGGACTCCTGACTATATTGGTCAGTCTTACGAACTAAAAGAGTATCGCATGATCCACCATGTGTCGATTCCCGCGCGCGACCCGGCGCATGTCGCCAAGGTGCTGGCCGAACTGCTCGGCGGCTATGCAGGGCCGTTCGTTGGTCCCTTCCCTAACGCCTGGGTGGTCTATCAGGAGGATGGCCACGGCACGGGCATCGAGATCTATGAGGAACGCACGCAGTTGCTACCCGAAGGTGACGGACATGCGATCGGGCATGCCGGCGAGACCTCTGGCGGAACCGCCTTCCACGCGTTGATTTCAGTGAATGTGGACCGCGCCGACATTCAACGCATCGGCGCCCGCGAGGGCTGGGTCACGCGTCACTTCTGGCGCGGCCCGCCGGGCGTGAAGCTGTTCGAGCTGTATGAGTTCTGGGTGGAGAACCGCATCCTGCTGGAAGTGGTGACGCAGGACATGGTGCCGGCCTACTTGCGGGTGGCCAACGCCGAAGCGCAGCGTGAGCTGCTGGCGCGCGCTCAGCGCTAAAGCGGGATGGAAATGGGATGTCCGGATGGCGACCTCAGGGCCAGATTCAGCGTGGCGTCGCTCTGCCCGATGCCCAGATCCGGCATGGCGACATCGAACCATTCGATCGTGTTGGTGACGGACTCCTTGAAGTCCGCGCCATAGGGGTGAGGTATCGCAAACCCGGACAGGAAGTGCCACGCCTCATCCCCGATGGCATTCGGAACTCCGAGGATGGAGTAATCCAGGTAAGCCACGCCGCCGTACGTGAAGTAGCGATCGGCGAGAAATTGCGCCGCTTTGGGGTAGCGTTCAGTGAACTCCTGCTTCTGCGCAGCAGACAGCTTTGCCACGTGGCTGGCAATGTGCTCACGATGCCTGGCGCTGCCATCGCGTTTCCACACCATGAGCTGGTATGGGTTATAGAGCATGATGTCTGACAGCCCGACGAAGTACTCCGCGTCGGGTGAAATCCACAAGTGGGTCAGAGCGGGCGACGGCGAACGAAACAGCATGCGGTCGCCATCGGTGAGTTCCACGAATGAAAAATCATTGGCGTCCGACAGGAATTTGTCGTGATGCGCCAGATCGAGAAACATGGGAGCAAGTCGGGGAGAGCTCCAGTCGTGGCGATGATGGAAAGTCAGACCATCGCGCGCAGCCCTGACCTCGCGTACCTCCCGGTAGGCAATCCCATCTGCATACACGCGGATCGCCGGCAGCGATGCCAGCAGCGAGATGAACAGTCTTCGATCCATCGAATCTCTCCTTCCCACGGTGGACGTCGCGCAAGCCTGAGACGCTCCAGACATCAGAAATCCTTGAGAGTCTTTATTCGCTCCGCGAATTACCGTGCGACGGTGCCGTGCTGCGATGGCCGATACCCATCTGCGCAGTTCATGGCGGGCTTCATCCCCCGTCTTCCCTACTCATTCGGTGGATCGCCACTCTCTCCCGCTTCCTTCTTGCGTGGCTGCTTCGCAACCTCAGCCGCTTCGTTGCTGCGATCTCGCACATTGCCCATGGTCATCAGCGTCAGCGCGGCGCCGATGACATGGATCGCCTTGCCGCCGCGCCGGGCGCCTCGTATCAATATAGCTGCGCCTGCAATCAGGATCATCCCTATCGACCAGGCAACAACGCCTTCGAGAACTGTCACGGGACTCTCCCTGAGCCGCGTTATATCTGCGGATGCGGTTGCGGCATGGGCGGAACAGTGGCGATCAACGGGAGGATTTCAAGGACTGGTCAGTCTGGTGGTTCACAATTCGCCAACGTTGCACACTGCTTCGAGGCGATGCCCGTCGGGATCAATGACGAATGCGGCGAAGTAATTATCGCCATAACCAGGTCGAAGGCCCGGAGAGCCGTTGCCCTTTCCACCAGCCGAGAGTGCCGCCTGGTAGAAGGCGACGACCGCAGCACGGGTTACTGCATGGGCGCCGAGGGAGACGTGGTGAAGCATCG
>DATNCK010000249.1:0-5227 GCA_035571575.1 Steroidobacteraceae bacterium
GAACACCATGATGGTGTCGAAGGCCATCGAACCGCAGATCAGCGCCTTGCCGGGTTTGATTTCAGGGTGCTTCACTTGGCGCCTTTGCGTTATTCGTCGTCAGCGATGCGGATCTTCAGGCCCGCCAGGGCTTGCGTGAACTTGATCTGGCAGGACAGCCGCGAATTCTCGCGGTACGTGGAAAGATCGCGCAGCAGATCCTTCTCATCCGAATGTGCCGGCGGCAGCTTTGGCAGCCATTCCGGATCTACGTAGACATGACAGGTGGCGCAGGCGCACATGCCGCCGCAGACAGCCGCGACGCCGTAGTCCAGATCACGCAGGTTTTCCATCAGCGTGAAGGCGGTGTTGCCTTCGACATCGTGTTCGATGCCATCCCGGTCGGTTACCTTGATCTGAGCCATGAACGGTCGATGCGCCTCCGGCGAATTCGGAACGGCGCATTTTGCCTGTCGTGGCTGCTATTTATCCAGTTTCCGGTGCGGCGTGTTCCCAGAGCCGGTTCAGGCGCACAAAGAGGCGCATTTGGAGCGACAGAATCTGCCGATTCTGGGGCGAATCCAGCCCGCAGGAGGCCAGCAGGCGGTCCTGCTGCGGCTGCAGGGCCGGGTAATAGCCCAGCAGACAAGCCACGTCATAGAGAGGATCCGTGCGCTGGGCGTATTCCCAGTCCACCAGCAGCGGCGCTGGACCCAGCAGATTGGCGACCTGCAGATCGCCATGGTTCAACACGCTGCGATCGCTTGCGGCAGCGATCTCTTGCACAGCCGCTTCCACACCCGGCAGTTCCTCTGACAATGCAGCGGCAAGCTGAGCGTCACGGCGCGCGATCTGCTGCAGATAGCCGCGGGCGATCCGGGCCGCATCGATAGCCGGCACAGCATCGGTCAGCGGCAATGCATGCAGGCGTTGCAACTGGCAGCCCAGTGACTCAATGCCCGAGGCAGTGAAAAGGCGTTCTTCAGTCCATGGCTCGGCCGCGACGTATTCCATCAGCAGCCATGCCCCATCTTCCTCAGCATCGATGAGTCGCGGCGCGAGCCCTGCCTCAGCGGCAATGCGATGGCATTGCAGTTCGTTGCGCGAAAAAGACCCGGGCCGATCCAGCGGCGGATGGCGACGACGCAGCACGAAACTTCCTGCAGTGGAATCGACGCGTACCACCGAGTTGCAGCCACGACCTCCGCTCAACGCTTCGATTCGATGTGGTGACTGCCCCGCCTCGCAACCCGGCACGCGGACCAGCAGCGCCGGTTCGATCACGCCGGCGCGCCGCCGGCGCGGTAACTGTGCCACCAGCTGCGCAGCCCCAACGCAGCCACCGCCAGATAAATGCAGAACAGCAGCGCTGGCACTACCAGCCCCTGCGACAGGCACAGGAATATCGACACCCCATCAATGACGATCCAGTACGCCCAGTTTTCCAGGTAAACCCGGGCCACCAGCCAGGTGGCAAACATGCCCAGGCAGAACAACAGCGAATCGAGGAAGGGCCAGGCGGAATAGCCTTCACGTCCCAGCAGCCATGCCAGCACCAGACTGGCCAGTACCGACAACAGCACGGCGACGACGTGACCCTTCCAGCGCCACAGGGTGATGCGTTGCTGCTCGGCGACTTGCCCCCAGTGACACCAGCCGTACACCGACGCGACCACATAGGAGAACTGCAGCAGCGCCTGCATCGGCAGATGCTGGCGCCCAAACACCACAGTAAAAATCAGTGAACTGAGGCCGCCCGCCACCCATCCCCAGCGGTGGCGGCGCATGATCAGGATCACGTACACCACACCCAGGCCCGAGGCCGTCCATTCCTCCGGCGAGGTGGACCGTACCTGCTTGAACAATGTCTCTGCGGACAGATCGAGCATGGACTCAGATCGGCTCGCGCGACAGGAATTTGGTGACGAACACCGCGCGCGGGCCGGCTTCCATGCTGTCGCGCATGGCCTTCTGCAAGGCGGCCCACACCTGGTCGTATTCGCCGAGTACCTGGGTGCTCATGGTGTTGGTTGCCACATGCAGATGCTCATTTGCACGCAGCGCGTCGATAAACAACTGGATCGGCTCCAGATAGCCCTCGGTCAGAGGGTACATGCTGATTTCCACTGCGATTTCCACGACTTCCCCTTTTGGCTCTGCCGGTCGTTGTCTGCCAGCACCCTAGAAACTGAATGTGAGTCGCGCACCAAGCTGCCGCGGATCGCCATTCTGGATGTAGCGCTTGGGCGTCCAGTCCGGCGGCTCATTGGCGAAGAAGAAGCCGCGCACAGCGTAATGCTCATTGAAGAGATTGCGCGCATACACTGTTGCCTGCCAGCGCTGCTGTCCGTAGCCCAGCCGCATGTGCACCAGCTGATAGGCCGGGGCACGCTCATCATGGCTGGCACTGAAGTAGAAGGCGTCCACTGCCTGACCTTCAATCTGGGCGAACCAGCCCTGCGTACTGCGCCACTCGACCGACAGACCCAGCTGATAGTTCGGCGCATGCGGCGCATCGCGACCTGAGAGATCGCGGCCATCGAGCACGTAGTCCGTGAAGCGCGCCTTCAGCAGTCCCACGGTACCCGCGAGTCGAAGCGAGGGTATCGGCCGCCAGCCCAGTTGCGATTCCACGCCGAAGTTCTCGCCGCGCGCTGCATTCTCGGTGAGCAGCACAAAGGTGAGCGGATTGTTGGGGTCCGTCTGCACCGAGCTGGAGACCTGCTGCTGGTTGCGACGCATGTAGAACAGACTGGTGCGGGTATCGAAGCGTCCATCACTGGAACGTGTAGTCAGCCCTGTTTCCAGATTCCAGACGAATTCCGGATCGAAGCTGCGCAGATTGTCGGGAATGTCGGCTGCGGTCGGATTGATGCCTCCAGCCTTGTAGCCCCGCGTCAAGGCGGCATAGGCGGTATATCCATCACGCAGCGTCCAGTTCAATGCCAGATGGCCGCCGATCATGCGATCCACCGGCGCCTGACGCAGATCGTTGCTGTCGCGGTAATGCGCCGCGCGGCGCTCGACACGCACACCACCGGACAGCGTGAGGTCATCGCGCAGCGCATGATCGATCTGGCCATAGGCCGCCAGATTCAGCGCGCGATAGTCGCTGGCCAGCTGGCGATCCACGTCGCCGTTGTAGAGATCAAGGATGTCGTAGCGCTCGTCCATGCGCAGCGCATAAACGCCGGTCACCCACGAAGTGGCCTGCCCTTCACCACCGCGCAGCCGCAATTCCTGCGTGAAATTGCGCCGGCGCCGATCGATGTTCTCGAAGAAGTCGTAGGACTCGGTGGGGCCAATGGCGCCGATGCTGCGCCAGTAGCTGTCGCTGGCCCAGTCGCCGTCGAAGGAATACGCCATATCGGCCTGCGCAAAGGTGCTGATGCTGCGCAGCTTCACTCCCTGCCAGCCGTCATAGTCAAAGCGCAGCGCCAGCGCCCTGGACTTCTGCGCATCCACCCCCGGCTTGTCCGACAGCGTGATGCGCGAATTGTCGATGGACCAGGCGTCGTAGCCATTGTCGACATCGGAATACAGCGCAGTGAGGTTCGCCTCCAGATTCTCGGCAGGACGGCCGCTCACGCGCAGACGCACCAGGTTCTCATCGAAGCCATTGGTGTCGTCACGATGCAGGAAGGTGTCGCGACGGAACCCGTTGCTGACAAAGCGATGCACGGCCAGCCGCGCGGCAGTTCCGCCGTCCGAGGAGCCGTTGAGCACCAGGCCACCGCCACGCGTTCCGTAGTCGCCGGTTTCCAGCTCGCCGCGCGCTTCGAACCCTTCGCGCGGAGCCTGCGAGCGCAGGCTGATCAATCCACCGATGGCGTTGGCGCCGTAGGCCGTGCCCTGCGGGCCGCGCAGGATTTCCGCCTGCGACATGTCGAACAAAGCTGCCGGCATGGCGATGCCGGAAAAGTCGATGTCATCGATGAGGAAACCCACCGAAGGATTCGGCGCTCCTTCGTACTGTTCCAGCTCACCGATGCCGCGGATCTGGAAGAAGCGCGGACGCGAGGTGCCACCTGCGAAACCCAGGTTGGGCACTGCGTCCAGCACATCGCCGAAGTGCTGAAGGCCGGCACTGTTGAGCGCGTCAGCGCCCAGCACAGTGACGCTGGCTGACGTATGCGTCAGTGGTGTCTCCGCCAGACTGGCGGTGACGACGACTTCGTCGAGATCGGTTTCTGCCGCGTACAGCGGCGCCACTGCGGCGACTAGCGCGCCACACCATAGGACACGGAAAGAGATCATGACCTGCTCCTTTCGCCGGTACTAACCGGATCAAGTTCTACGGGTTCGCCACGCTGGCATCTCAGGTCCGGCAAACGGACCACCCCAAGGCACGTGCTATGTTAGCGTGCGCTGCGACGATGACAACTGCGAACAGCAGCCACTGCCAGGTTTCCCGGTGACCCGTTCAATCCGCATTTTTCAGGTGGATGCCTTCACCAGCACTCCGTTCTCGGGCAATCCCGCCGGGGTAGTGCTCGATGCCGGGCAGCTCAGCGAGGCCGAAATGCAGGCCATCGCGCGCGAACTGAACAATGGCGACACGGCCTTTGTGCTGCCTGCGACCGCAACCGATCACGATGTCACGGTGCGATTCTTCACTCCGCGCAAGGAAGCACCGTTCGTGGGTCACGCCACGCTGGCAGCGCATGCCGTGTTGTCGCGTCTGGCCCCACAATCACTGCGACGTCAGGCCGGACGCACGGGGATAGTCGAGGTGCGCGCGCTCGGAAACGATGGCGGCTGGTCCATCCGGCAGACCCCTCCACCACTGACTCGCACACCCGACGCAGCCGAGCTGGCTGAAGTACTGTCATTGCTCGGCTTGCGTGCAGCGCAACTGGATCCCGACTGTCCGCCGCGCATCGCGGGCACTGCCAGCACCCGGTTGTTGCTGGCACTGCGCGATGGCGCCACGCTCGATGGCGTCAAACCACAGCCCGCAGCACTGGCCGCCCTGTCAGCGCGGATCGGCGCGCAGGGCTATTTCCTGTTCACGCGTGCATCGCGCATTGCGGGCTGCGCCACCGAGAGCCGCATGTTCTGTCCCGCGCTGGGCATCGATGAAGATCCGGTCAGCGGCAATGCGCACGCCATGCTGGCGGTACTGCTGCATGAATACGGTTTGCTGCGCCCCGCTGCCGGCCGACTGCGCTTTTCGGGCGCACAGGGCGCGAGCGTGGGCCGCCCGGGCCAGGTGCACGTGGAAATCGATTACGACGACAGCGGCAAG
>DATNCK010000250.1:0-7066 GCA_035571575.1 Steroidobacteraceae bacterium
TGACTTTTTTCCCGTTGAGGGTGCCTAGCTAGAAAGGCAGGATCAATGACCGACGTCCAGAATATCCAGGACCAGGATCCGGAAGAAACCCGCGAGTGGCTCGAATCAATTGATTCGGTGATTCGCAACGGCGGCGGTGACCGCGCCCACTTCCTGCTCGAACGCCTGATCGATCACGCGCGACGCTCGGGCGCGTACCTGCCGTTCAAGCCGAACACGGCTTACGTCAACACCATCTCCACCGGACAAGAGCCCGGCTATCCCGGTGACCGCGCACTCGAGAAGCGTCTCGAGGCCTACATGCGCTGGAACGCAGTGGCCATGGTGCAGCAGGCCAACAAGACTTCTTCCGAGTACGGCGGACATCTGGCGAGCTATGCCTCCTCGTCCACGCTGTATGAAGTCGGGTTCAACCATTTCTGGCGCGGTGCTTCGGACAAGCATCCTGGCGACCTGATTTTCATGCAGGGCCACAGCTCGCCGGGTGTGTACGCGCGCGCCTTTCTCGAAGGGCGTCTCACCGAAGCCAACCTGAAGAAATTCCGCCAGGAAGTCGGTGGCGGCGGCCTCTCGTCGTATCCGCATCCCTGGCTGATGCCGGACTTCTGGCAGTTCCCGACTGTGTCGATGGGTCTGGGGCCAATGATGGCCATCTACCAGGCGCGCTTCATCCGCTACATGGAGAACCGCGGACTTGCCGCAGCTTCCGACCGCAAGGTGTGGTGCTTCTGCGGCGACGGCGAGATGGATGAGCCCGAGTCGATGGGACAGCTCACCATGCCGGTGCGCGAAGGCCTCGACAACCTGGTGTTCGTGGTCAACTGCAATCTGCAGCGTCTCGATGGTCCGGTGCGCGGCAACGGCAAGATCATCCAGGAACTGGAAGCCGCCTTCCTCGGTGCCGGCTGGAATGTCATCAAGGTATTGTGGTGCCGCAACTGGGACCCGCTGTTCGCGCAGGACCACAATGGTGTGCTGCGCCAGCTCATGGAAAGCTGCGTCGACGGCGAGTACCAGAACTTCAAGTCCAAGGGCGGCGCGTACACGCGCGAGCATTTCTTCGGCAAGCATCCCGACACCGCGGCCATGGTCGCGAACATGTCGGATGACGATATCTGGCGCCTGAAGCGTGGCGGCCACGATGCGCAGAAGGTGTATGCGGCCTATACCGCCGCCATGGCGCACAAGGGTCAGCCCACGGTGATCCTGGCGCACACTGTAAAAGGTTTCGGCCTTGGCAAGGCGGCCGAAGGACAGATGGTCGCGCACCAGCAGAAGAAGATGGATGCGGAGTCCATGAAGAGCTTCCGCGAAAACCTGGGGCTGGGTATCACGCTTTCCGATCAGGACATCGCCAGCTTCAATTTCGTGAAGCCCGCGGAGGACAGCCCCGAGGTCAAGTATCTGCGCTCGCGTCGCGAAGCCCTTGGCGGTTATCTGCCGCGGCGCGTGACCGATGTGCCGGCGCTGGAAATTCCACCACTGGAATCCTTCAAGTCTGTCACGGACGGCAGTGGTGATCGCGAGATCTCCACCACCATGGCCTTCGTGCGCATCCTGACCGCGCTGCTGAAGGACAAGAACATCGGCAAGAACATCGTGCCCATCGTGCCGGACGAAGCCCGCACCTTCGGCATGGAAGGTCTGTTCCGCCAGATCGGCATTTATTCGGCAGTGGGCCAGCTGTACACGCCGCAGGATGCCGACCAGCCGATGTCCTATAAAGAGGACAAGAAGGGCCAGATGCTCGAAGAGGGCATCAACGAGGCCGGCGCACTGTGTTCATGGATTGCCGCGGGCACGGCCTATGCAAACCATGCACGGAGCATGGTGCCGTTCTACATCTACTACTCGATGTTCGGCTTCCAGCGCGTGGGGGATTTCATCTGGGCGGCCGGCGACATCCAGGCGCGCGGCTTCCTGCTGGGCGCCACCGCAGGTCGCACTACGCTGGCGGGCGAGGGCCTGCAGCATCAGGACGGCCACAGCCAGCTCGTCGCCACCACAGTGCCGAACTGCCGTGCCTACGATCCGGCCTATGCCTACGAGCTGGCCGTGATCATCCACGACGGCCTGAAGAGGATGTACGTCGAGCAGGAAAACATTTTCTACTACCTGTCGGTGATGAACGAGAACTACCTGCAGCCGGCCATGCCGGCGGGCTCGGAAGAGGGCATTCTCAAGGGCGCCTATCTGCTGAAGGAAGGCTCGCGAGGCAAGTTGCGCGCCACGCTGCTGGGTTCAGGCACCATTCTGCGTGAAGTAGTCGCGGCGGCGGAAATCCTCGAGAACGATTACAAGGTTCCCACCGATGTGTTCTCCGTCACCAGCTTCAGCGAGCTCAGGCGTGAGGCACTGCTGGTGGAGCGCGAGAACCTGCTGCATCCCGAACGTCCAGCTCAAACACCTTATGTGTCGAAACTGTTCCGCGATCGCACGCAGCCGGTGATCGCCGCCACGGACAACATGCGCCTGGTTTCGGACCAGATCCGCCAGTGGATTCCGGGCCGCTTCGTGGCCCTGGGCACCGACGGTTTCGGCCGCAGTGATGGCCGCGCAGCGCTGCGGCATCACTTCGAAGTGGATCGCCGCTACGTGGTGCTGGCCGCGCTGAAGGCGCTGGCCGACGAAGGTTCCATTGATCGCGCCGTGCTGGTCGAAGCCGTGAAGAAACTCGGCGTCGATCCGGACAAGGCCAACCCGCTCAACAGCTAAAGGGCATCGCGTGTCACAGACCATCGAAGTGCGCGTGCCCGATCTGGGCAATTTTTCCGATGTCGCCGTCATCGACGTATTGGTGAAGGTGGGCGACACCGTGGCGGTGGACACACCGCTGATCACGCTGGAAACCGAGAAGGCGACCATCGACGTGCCGTCGAGCGCCGCCGGTGTGGTCGAAGCCCTGCATGTGCAGAAGGGCAGCAAGGTATCTGAGGGCGCGCTGGTGGTGACCTTGCGCGCGGCGGCCGGTGTTGCTGCGCCTGCAGCGGCGCCCACTGCAACAGCTGCCGCGCCGGCGAAGGCGCCGGCCGCAGCGGCAACGCCCGCGCCCGCTGCCGCGCCGCGCAGTGTGGACATCCTCGTGCCCGACATGGGCAACTTCACCGAGGTTGGCGTCATCGACGTGCTGGTGAAGCCAGGCGACAAGGTCGAGATCGACACGCCCCTGGTGACACTCGAAACCGAGAAGGCCACGATGGATGTGCCTTCAACCGAGGCCGGTGTGGTCGAAGCCGTGCACGTGCAGAAGGGCGGCAAGATTTCCGCGGGCGGCAAGGTGGTCACGCTCAGCGGCGTGACCGCGGCATCTGCTGCGGCATCTGGCGCACCCAGCGCTGCAGCGCCGGCTGCGGCAAAGTCGGCTCCGCCTCCGGCCGCCGCGCGTCCTGCGGCGCCGGCGCCCGCGACGCGTCAACCTGCCACGCTGCCGCCTGTCAGCGAGGCCGGCTTCAGCACGGCGCATGCCGGTCCCTCTGTGCGCAAGCTGGCGCGCGAACTGGGTGTAGACCTGGGTCGCGTGAAAGGCAGCGGCCAACGCAACCGCATCACTCACGAGGATGTGAAGGCCTGGGTCAAGGCTGCACTGGCCGGCGCGATGGCGCCGAGTGGCCCGGCGCTGCCGCAAGTGCCGGTAGTGGATTTCGCGAAGTTCGGTCCCGTCGAGATCAAGCCCCTCGGGCGCATCCAGAAGATTTCTGCCTCGCGGTTGCATGCCAGCTGGGTGAACCTGCCCCATGTCACGCAGTTCGACGAAGCGGACGTCACGGCGCTGGAAGCCGAGCGCGCGAAGCTGAAGGACAAGGCCGCTGCCGCTGGCGTGAAGCTCACACCGCTGGCCTTCATCGTGCGTGCGTCCATCCTGGCGCTGAAGGAATTCCCCACCTTCAATGCTTCTTTCGACAGCACGGGCGAGAACGTGGTGTTGAAGAAGTACTTCAACATCGGGTTCGCGGCCGACACGCCCAATGGCCTGCTGGTGCCGGTGATCCAGAACGCCGACAAGCTGGATCTGTTCGCCATTGCCCGCGCTCTGGCCGATCTTTCCGATCGCGCCCGCAAGGGCACGCTGAAGGGCAGCGAGATGCAGGGCGGTGGCTTCACCATAACAAGCCTCGGTGGCATTGGTGGCACGGCGTTCACGCCCATCATCAACGCGCCGGAGGTGGCCATCCTCGGCGTGTCGCGCACGCAGACCAAACCCATGTGGGATGGCAATGCCTTCCAGCCGCGCCAGATGCTGCCGCTGTCGCTGTCCTATGACCATCGCATGATCGATGGCGCGCTGGGCGCGCGCTTCGCCGTGCACATGTCGAAGCTGCTGGCCGATCCGGCCGCATTGATGGCGGGTGTCCTTTGAGCGACGTCGAGATCTCCGTACCGGATCTGGGCAATTTCGACGAAGTCTCGGTTGTCGAGGTGCTGGTCAAGGCCGGCGACAAGGTGCGCAAGGGCACTGTGATCGCGCGCGTGGCTGGCAGTGCGGCGCCGGCCGCGGCGCAGAAGCCCGCGACTGCGCCAGCCGCGGCCGCTCCTGCAGCGGTAAATCCGGCTGCGCCGCAGGCTACGGCGCCGAAATCTGCCGCACCCGCTGCAGGCGCTGCGGCACACGCACCGACCGAACCCATTGCGGTGCCCAAGACGCCACCGGGCCCGAAGCCCGATCGCAGCGTACAGCTGGTAGTGCTGGGTTCCGGCCCTGGCGGTTACACAGCCGCGTTTCGTGCCGCCGATCTGGGGCTGCAGGTTGTGCTGATCGAGCGCTGGGAAAGCCTCGGCGGCGTGTGCCTCAACGTGGGCTGCATACCTTCCAAGGCGCTGCTGCATGCCGCGAAGGTGATCGACGAAGCGAAGGCAATGGGAAGCCATGGTGTCTCCTTCGGTGCACCGCAGGTCGACATCGACAAGCTGCGCGACTGGAAGACCAGCGTGGTCCGCAAGCTCACGGGCGGGCTCACTGGCCTCGCCAAGGCGCGCAAGGTGGAAGTGGTGCGCGGCACCGGCACCTTCGCCGGCAGTCGTGTCATCGAAGTCACTGGTCCCGATGGCAAGAAGCAGCTCATCGGCTTTGACAACTGCATCATCGCGGCGGGCTCCGAGCCGGTGAAGCTGCCTTTCATTCCGGCCGATCCGCGCATCATCGATTCCACCGGTGCGCTGGAACTGCAGGGCATCCCGAAGCGCCTGCTCGTGATTGGCGGCGGCATCATCGGCCTGGAGATGGCCTGCGTGTACGACGCGCTGGGCACGAAGGTTTCCGTGGTTGAGCTGGGTGATCAACTGATGCCTGGCGCCGACGCTGATCTGGTGCGGCCGCTCGAGAAGCGCCTGAAGGCGCGCTACGAAGCCATCATGCTGGGCACCAAGTCCACCAAGGCCGAGGTGACACCGGAAGGTATCCGCGTCAGCCTCGATGCCGGCGGTCAGGTCAGCACGCAGGTTTACGATCGCGTGCTGGTGGCGGTGGGTCGCGTGCCGAATGGCAAGCTGCTCAATTGCGATGCGGCCGGCGTGGCGGTGAATGAACGCGGCTTCATTCCCGTCGACAAGCAGATGCGTACCAATGTGCCGGGCATCTTCGCCATCGGCGACATCGTCGGGCAGCCCATGTTGGCGCACAAGGCCACGCATGAGGCGAAGGTCGCCGCTGAAGTGGCCGCCGGCCACAAGGCATTCTTCGATGCGCGCGTCATTCCCTCGGTGGCGTACACCGATCCGGAAGTGGCGTGGGTGGGTGTTACCGAAGGTCAGGCGAAGCGTGATGGGCTCAACATCCGCAAGGCGGCGTTTCCCTGGGCGGCCAGCGGGCGTTCGCTGTCGCTGGGTCGCGATGAAGGGTTCACCAAGCTCATCGTAGACGCCAGCAGCAATCGCATCATTGGCGGTGGCATCGTCGGGCCCAGTGCCGGGGAGCTGATCGCCGAAGTGGGGCTGGCCATCGAGTTGGGCGCTGACGCGGCCGACGTGGGTCTCACCATTCACCCGCATCCGACGCTGTCTGAGTCCATCGGCATGACGGCGGAGGCGCTGGAAGGCACGCTCACCGATCTGTACATGCCGAAGAAGGGCTGAGCTTGCCGCGCCGCGCTGCCCTCAGCAGTCTGCGGTGCGCACTGGCGGCGCTGCTGCTACTGCCGGGCATGACAGCCGCGCCGCAAGGTGCGCGCACTTTCCCCGGAGTCATCGCGTTGTCGGTCGACCTGACCGACATCCAGCGGCGCATTTTCCGCGTGGTCGAAACTATTCCGGTGGGGCCAGGCAGGTTCGAGCTCTACTATCCGCAATGGCTGCCCGGCAATCACGCGCCGCGGGGGCCCATCGAGCAGCTGGCGGGCCTGCGCTTTCGCGCTGGCGGCCAGGAACTTCCCTGGCAACGCGATCCGCTGAATGTCTACAAATTCGCGCTGGATCTGCCCTCTGGTACGCGCCAGCTGCAGGTGGAGTTCCAGGTGGCCACGCCGCAGACCGAAGCGCAGGGACGCATCGTCGTCACGCCCAATCTGCTCGGGCTGCAATGGAATCAGGTGCTGTTGTATCCGGCGGGTTACCGCGCGCGCGACATACGCGTGCAGGCTGCGCTGCAGCTGCCGCCGGGCTGGAAGTACGCCAGTGCGTTGCGCGCGGATCCGCAGTTCGTCAATGCCGGCGCCGATCGCGTCACCTTCCTGAGCGAGCCGCTGGAACACCTCATCGACTCGCCGCTGTTCGCGGGCCGATATTTCCAGCAGTTCGATCTGGCGCAATCCGAAGGTCCGCCGGTGGCGCTGAATGTGTTCGCCGAAGAGCCGGCCGATCTGGCTGCCTCCGAGGCCGAACTGACATTGCATCGAGCGATGCTGCGCGAGGCCTACGCCGCGCTGGGGCCGGCACGCTTCGATCATTACGACTTCCTGGTTGCGCTCAGCGACCAGATCGGCGGCGTGGGCACCGAGCACCACCGCTCCAGCGAAAACTCGCTGCCGCCGGGCTATTTTCGTTCCTGGGAGGAAGATGCTGACGGACGCGATCAGCTGCCGCACGAGCTGACGCACTCCTGGAACGGCAAGTACCGGCGTCCCGCGCGTCTCTG
>DATNCK010000251.1:0-2376 GCA_035571575.1 Steroidobacteraceae bacterium
GTTGACGGCCTGGATCTGCTGCAGCCGGGAGCGAAGGGATTTCTGCGCTACCAGCACGACGCGGGTGACGCCTCCACCCTGCGCGATTCCTACATCCAGTCGCTGTACCAGGATCCTTCCGGACTGGTCTGGATCGGCACGCGCAGCGGCGGGGTGAGCCGCTGGAATCCCCGCAGCTGGGAGATGGGCGTCGCGCGGCCGGAATGGCTGCGGGAACAATCGGTGATGGCCTTCGCCGGCGCTCCGGGTCGCAATATCTGGGTCGCCTCGCTGGCCGGCTTGTTCCGCTACGACACGCAGACCGGCGTGGCGACACCCATCGACCGCGTCGTCGGTCGCGCCAACGCGCTGGGCGATCGGCGTGTGATGTCGCTCCATGAGGACCGCTACGGCTCTCTGTGGATCGGCACAATGACGGAAGGTCTCAAACGCCTGCGCCCGGACAATCGGATCCAGCCATTTCCCGTCAAGACGACCAAGCGGAACGCGACCAGCGCCGCGGGCATCATGTCCATGGCCGAATCGCGTGATGGCCACATCTGGCTTGGCACCTTTGAAGGCGGCCTAAACATCCTCGATCCGATCACCGACGAAATCCGGCGGCTTCCGTATCACGGTGAAAACGGAGGCACTGAAGCGCGGCCTGGCGAGCTGAGCAATGCCACGGTCACTGCCATTCTCGAGGACCGGCAGGGAAACATGTGGCTCGGCACTGGGGGCGGTGGCCTGAATGTCGCGGACTCCCATGGCCGTGTGCTGCGCGTATTTCACACCGATCCAGCCAATCCACGCGGGCTGCCCAGTGATTTCATCTACTCGCTGACGCTGGATGCCGAGGGGCGCGTGTGGGTGGGCACCGATGCCGGCGTTGCGCGCACGCAGAGCGCGGACGCAGCCGTGGACGCATTGCAGCTGGTGACCGTTTCAGTGTCCCGCGGCCAGGGCTCGGACGTGGCCTACGGCATCGTGAGCGACCAGCAGGGCGGCATGTGGATCAGCGGCAATACCGGATTGATGCGGCTGGATCCCAGCACCGGAGCCAGTCGTGTCTACCATCGCGAAGACGGGCTGCAGGGCGAGGAGTTCTCTTTCGGCGCCATTCACCGGTTACGCGACGGCCGGCTGCTGTTCGGCGGGCCGGGTGGTTTCAACATCTTCGATCCTTCACGACTGTCGGCTTCGCGTGAGCCGCCGGCGCTGCAGCTTACACGCGCCGATGTGATGGGTGTGCCGGTGCAGGGCGCAGCGCCCATGTGGGCACGCCCGGGGCTGTCGCTGGGTTACCGCGCCAACATTCTCTCGCTGGATTTCTCGGTGCTGGACTTCGCAGCGCCCGAGCACAGCCGTCTTTCGTATCGGCTCTCCGGCCTGACTGACAACTGGATCGACGTAGGTGCGCAGCGTCGCATCACGCTGACCAACCTTCCTGCCGGCGATCACGTGCTGGAAGTGCGCGCAGCCAGCGCCGATTCGCCCTGGAGCGCAAAGCCGCTGCGCTTCGCACTGCACCGCGATCCGGCGCCGTGGCGAACCCCGTGGGCCTATGCTACGTATGCGCTGATCATCGCGCTGCTGATCGGCGCTCGTGTGCGCAACCAGCGCCGCAAGTTCCGCGACATGGAGCGCGCGCGTGATCATCTGGAATCACAGGTCCGCGAGCGCACCAGCGAATTGGTGGAGAGTAACCGGCAGCTCGAGGAGGCGGCACGGGCCAAGAGCGACTTCCTCGATCGCATGAGCCATGAATTGCGCACGCCGATGAACGGCGTCGTGGGTATGACCGAACTGCTGTCGCGTACGACGCTCAGCGCGACGCAGACACATCTGACCAAGACCATCCGCGCTTCGGCGCAGATCCTGCTGCAGATCGTCAACGACCTGCTGGACCTGTCCAAGATCCGCGCTGGCAAGGTGGCGCTGGAGGCGTTGCCTGTGGATTTGGGCCAGGTGCTGGAAGAGTGCACCAGCCTGTTCGCCGGCGCCGCCGAGACCAAGGGCCTGGAGCTGATCGTCTGTCCTCCCGCCAGCCTGCGTCGCGGCCTGCGAGGCGATCCGCTGCGCGTGCGTCAGATCCTGATGAACCTGGTCGGCAATGCTGTGAAGTTCACTGCCCGCGGCGAGATCGTGGTGCGCGCGGATGTCGAGCAGCTGGATGAGGCGCGCGCCATGGTGCGCCTGTCCGTGACCGATACCGGCATCGGCATCGATCCAGCCGTGCTGGCCAAGATCTTCGAGCCCTTCACGCAGGCCGATGAAAAAACCACGCGCCAGTTCGGTGGTACCGGCCTGGGACTGTCCATCTGTCGCGAGCTGGCCGATCTCATGGGCGGACGAATCAATGTGGAAAGCCGTCAGCAGATCGGCTCCACCTTCAGT
>DATNCK010000252.1:0-2150 GCA_035571575.1 Steroidobacteraceae bacterium
TGCTGGGCCTCGTGCAACCGCACCACGCGGTGCGCCAGCACGTTTTCCTCCACGACATAGGCCAGCCGGTCGGTCGCCTGCTGGCTGGCGTGCGTGATGCGCTGCAGGCGGCGCGACAGCACCTTCATGACCAAGGCGACACCGGGAAAAATCACGAGCACGATCAGTGTCAGCTTCCAGTTGATATAGAGCAGGTAGGCCATCAGCGCGGCCAGCGTCAGCGAGTCCTTGATCAACGACAGCATCGCGTTGACCAGCAGCGTCGTGCCGGTCTGCACTTCATAGACGACCGTGTTGGACAGCGTGCTGGCCGAGGTCTGGCCGAACATCGTCATCGGCGCGTCGAGCAGTCGATTGAACAAGCGGCCGCGCAGAGCCACCATGGCGTGATTGGCCATGTACGCCAGCGAATATTGCGCGATGAATCCGGCCAGGCCGCGTATTGCGAACAGCCCCATCAGGGCCAGCGGCACCAGCCAGAGACTGAACGACGTGCCCTGGAAGCCCCGGTCCAGCAAGGGTTTCATCAGTGCCGGGATCGCCGGCTCGGTCACGGCGGCGATGGTGGTGGCGGTGATCATTCCCGGCATGGCCCAGCCGGCGCCCCTGAAGTAGGGGAACAGGCGCGCAAGGCGCGGCCACAGCGCGCGGGCACCGCCCTCCATGCCTGCGAATTCGCTCATGGGGCGGCTTCCCCTGCCGGCGTGCTGTACACGCCCAGCGCGAGCAACAAGCCCAGCAACACACAAAAATAGTCGCCGATCAGCGCATCGAACAAGACGGTGTTGAACAGGCACACTGCCGCAAGCATGGCGACGAACGAGTGTGCGGCGTGCCGGATTTCGGGTCTGAAGCGCGACGCATCGCGCAGCAGCCCCAGCAGGAATGCCAGCAGCAGCGCAACGCCGACGATTCCCAGTTGCACGCCCCACATCAGGTATTCCTGGTGCGGATTGCGCAGGTTCTTGAAGGCCGGATTCAGCTGGCTGCCTTCGAGGCGGGTGTACTCCGCGTTCCAGCTGCCGGCACCGTGGCCCAGGACAGGGCTTTCCAGGAAGGACTGCACCGAGCGGCGCCAGAAACTGAGGCGCTCCCCTGAAGACGTGCGCGCACGGTCGCCCTGGTTGTAGGCTTGCGATTCAGTGACGACCGCCGAGACACGCTCGCGCAGCTGCGGCGACGCGGCCGTGGCCGCCCACAGCACCAGCGGCGGCACGACCAGGGCGGCCCACTTGCCGCCGGCGGGCATCGACCAGAACAGCGCCATCGCAAGCGCGACGAGCAGCACCGCCTGGCCACTGCGCCCCGGCAGGAAAAACAGCACATTCACCGCGCACAGCAGCACCAGACCAAGCGCCACCTTGCGGCCGTGGCGCCCGGGAAATTCACCGCGCAGGTGCCAGCTCAAGGCCGCCACGCCGGCCGTCATGATGGACTGGTCTATATAGCTCGAATACACGGTGCCGATCGAAGTCCTCATCGACTGCTGCTTGATGACCCAGGGCAGGACCAGGTTCATCGAGAGAAGGTACGAGGTCAGCACCACGAACACCTCCCCGGCCGCGAACGCGCCCAACGCCAACAGGGCCTCGCGGCGGCTGCGCACCAGGACCAGCACGAGAGGAATGACCAGCAATTTGCCGTATTTGGCAAAGTCGTTCAGTGCCTCGTTGGCAGTTGCCGGCGTGTAGGCGATGCTGAGCGCAAGCGCCCCCAGCATCAGCAGGATGATTGCCGGCGTGCGCAGCTGGGCCAGCTGCGGCAGCGGTTTGCGGCGCGTGATGGCCAGGCCCAGGACCACCAGAGCGAACATGAACACGAAGAACTTGAAAAGGTTCGCGGCTGCCAGTGAAAACGGGATCGACGCGGCCATCGCGTAGACAGGCCAGGGCCGCAGGCTTTCCCACTTGTTTTTCTCCGACACTACACACCCACCTCTTGATTCAGACAACTTTCGATTATCTACGGACCGTCCTGCGCCGGCCGCCGCCATCGGCGCCCACGCCGCCATCGGCCAAAATACCCGCCTTGCCAGGAAAAACACGAGCCTCAACTCCATGCCCCGCATTTCCGCCTACATCATTGCCTTCAATGAAGCAGCCAAGGTGGGCGATGCCATCCGCAGCGTGCAGTGGGCCGACGAGGTGGTG
>DATNCK010000253.1:0-9954 GCA_035571575.1 Steroidobacteraceae bacterium
AGTGCGCGGCTGGTGGAAGGCCTGCTGGCGCAGTACTCGATGCAGGAGATCTCCAAGGAAGCCTTCAGCGGCATGACGGGCAGGCAGACCGTGGATGATGCGCTGGCAAAACTGCAGACCGAACCGGCCACCGCCTCACGCACCGAGCTGGTGTCGATTCTCCAGGCCGTGCAGAGGCTGCGAAAAGTCCAGGACGCTGCGACTACGCCGGACGCAGCCAGCACCCGTGTCGGTCTCACTATTCCATATGAGGTGACTTCCACGGCGATGACGGCGCGCAATGATGTGCCATACAACGGCTACGCGCATTCCTTCGCCGGCATGACGGTGCAGTTCATCCTCTTCGCAGGCATCGATGCCGGTGTTGCGCTGCTCCTGTTGCGTCAGCGCGGGCTGTGGCAGCGCATCCGTGCAGCTCCCCTGGGCAAGGGCGAGTTCATGCTGGCCCGCATGCTCTCCACAGCGCTGATCAGCGCGTTTCAGCTCGCGGTGATCTACGCGGTGGCCGTTGGCGTGTTCGGCGTGCGCATCCAGGGCAGTGCGGTGGGGTTTGTCGGTGTGGCGGTGGCGTTCTGCCTGCTCAACGCATCGTTCGGGCTGATGCTGGCCACGCTGGGTCGCAGTGCGCCGACCACGCGCGGCATCGCCATCATGGTCATGCTGCTGCTGGTGATGCTGGGTGGCGCCTGGGTGCCTTCATTCGTGTTTCCGCAATGGCTGCAGGCGGCCTCGAAATACACGCCCACGCGCTGGGCTGTCGACGGGCTCGATGCCATGACCTGGCGCGGCCTGCCTTTCGATCAGTCGCTGCTGCCCATCCTCGTGCTGTGCGGCGCGGCGGCGGTGTGCCTGCTGGTCGCGATCTGGCGCTTCCGCTGGGAGGAGTAGGCGGGCGATCAGCCGCCGAGCAGGTGCGCGATGCGGGTACGCGATATGACGCCGCGCACCGTCATGCTGTCGGGTGTGCGCTCGACCACCACGAGATGGGTGCCGGCGAAACCGCGGAAGGCCACGACCACCTCACGCACATGCATGCGCGTGAGCTCGCGCCAGTCGATCACATGTACCTGTTCCCAGGGCGTCATGATGTCGCCGACCTCCACGTCCTTGTGCCGCATGTTGCTGGCGCTCTGCTGGAAGCGGAAGGCGCGCTCGCCCTGGATGTCGTAGGAGGTGATCACGCCGGCTACCGCGTCGTCGCGCATGACCACCAGCGCGCGTACTCCAGCCGCCTTCATCAGCTGCAGCGCATCGTCGATGGAGACATGTTCCATCACGGTGACCGCCTGCTGCGCCGCGAAATCGGTCATCACGCGCACTGCCGCATCTTCGGGTGCGACAGGCGTTTCCTGTTCGTTCGGCAGGCGCAGCTTCGCGCGCCCGTGGCCGGTGGCCAGATGCAATACGTCCATGGCCAAAGCATGCCGCAGCCCGGCGCTGGCCGCCAGATCCATGCCGCGTCAGCAGTGCAGTTCTTTCGTACTACCTGACAGAGTTGTCAGATTCGCAAGCCCGGTGCGCCGCCATGGTGCGAAGGGCGCATGACAGTTACTGCCGGCGGCGAGCGTTACATCGAAGGCCTGCTGCAGGAAGCGCAGCGTTTCCGGCTGCGCTGTCAGTGAAGCCTTGATCTGCGGCGAGGAGAAAAGTCCGCGACGCCGCAGCCAGCAGGCATCGTCACGATCCACGGCGCGCAGCCAGCGCACCGGCAAACGGTATTCGTTGTTCGAACCTCGGGTCGACTGCGGATGAGCCAGCACGATGCCAACACCTACATAGCCGCAGCGGCGAAGATAGGCGGCGAGCACATCACCCGCCGCCAATTCCGACAAGGCATCCAGTGCACGCGCGCAACCCACCGTCGAGAGATATCCGCCGCTGCGGAATTCCTCCCAGCGGCGGTCGGCGCGCTCCGGCACGTTCAGGAAGTAGATGTCGCGGACGATCATCGTGACATCCACTCTCGCCGGTTACGGTTGACGGGTGAGGACCAGCGGTGCCTTTACCGCGCCATTGGCCTGTACCCACTCACCGGTGAGTGTGCTGCCAGCCAGCTTGCCCTTGTATTCGCCGCGCACGATGGCCACCTTGAACGCCAGTTCGCCGTTGGTCAGGGTGACATCGTCGATGGGAATGTCCTTCGCCTTCTGGTCCGGGCTATCGAGAAAGGCCACGTACTGGCCGCTGGTGTTGGTGTTGAATCGCAGCACCATGGTCAGCGTCATCTTCGGCGGCGCGGCATTCTGTGGATTCGGCGGCGGCTGGATTTCCATCTTGCC
This sequence comes from Steroidobacteraceae bacterium, assembly GCA_035571575.1. GTDB lineage: Bacteria > Pseudomonadota > Gammaproteobacteria > Steroidobacterales > Steroidobacteraceae > ZC4RG30. The sequence continues at coordinate 2,280 of DATNCK010000253.1, forward strand.
CTCCCACTTGCCGCTCAAGGCAGCGAACTGTTCGCTGGTGAGTTTCAACGCATGTACAGGCGCCTCTCCCTTCTTCAGACTCACGGGAATTCCATCCGGCGGAGCCGCCGCCCCACTGATCTTCAGATTGCCCTTCAGTTCGCTGTTCGCCAGTGTGGCAATGAACTGCGCGTTGTTGGCGCGCGGAATCCTCGCCGAGAGCTTGCCATCCGCGAATTCCACGTCCGTCATCTCGCTGTCGATAAGACCCTGGTCAGGAATCGAGAAGGTTCCGGTGAGGTTGCCCTTGTCGTCGGTCTTGAACTTGAACTGCACGGTAATGGTGAGGTTGGCCGCGGGGTTGGGGCTGATGGAGCCGATCCAGCTACCGTTGATCTGCGTCGCGGCCTGCTTGCTGACAACTGGCTTCGCATAGGGCGCTATCACCAGAGGCAGATTGGCGCCTGGCTGAGTCCACGTGCCAGTGACTGCCCCATTCTTCAGCGTGCCCGCGTAGTTGCCCTGAAGGGCGGGTACCTGGAGCTTCAGATTCGTGCCATCCCAGGTCACGCCACTGGCCGGTGTGTTCTTGATCGCGGGATTATCCGGCGAGTTCAGCGTCGCCGTGTATGCGCCCTTCGCGTCCTTGGCGAAGTTGAACTGGATGGTCAGCGAAGTCTTCGGATCCACGGCCAGCTTGCCCTGCCACATGCCGGTCAGTTCCGGCGCCGGTGCGGCGGCCAAGGTGATCAGACTCACCAGCATCAGTGCAGGCAAAAGCGTGCCTATCGCGGTCATCCTGAGCCACTTGTTCATGATCTCTCCTGGACTACACATGCCTTAGGGCGTTGACGGGATCGGCGCTGGCGGTCTTCCATGACTGCATGGCCACCGTGATGAAAGCCACACTGGCCGCAACTACGAGTGCGGCCAGGAAAATGACGGGGTTGATGCGGGTGCGGTATGCAAAGTTGATCAGCCACTCATCGATGGCGAAGTACGAGGCCACCGAGGCCAGCACCGAGGCGATGAGCACCAGGATCATGATGGGACGCGCCAGCAATGCGACGATCTGCCAGCTCGTGGCGCCCAGCACCTTGCGCGTGCCGATCTCACGGGTGCGCTGCTCGGTGGTGAAGGCCGCGAGACCGAACAGGCCCATGCAGGCAATGAAGATGCTGACCGCGGCGAAGATGCCGATCAGCCGGGTCAGCGAGGTCTCAGCCCTGTACAGCTCATCGAGCTTGGCGTCGATGAATCCGAATTCGAAGGGGTGCTTCGGATCCGCATCGGTGATGACGCGCCTCACATGATCGATGGTGCCGCGCATGTTGTCGTTGGAGACGTCCAGGATGAGCTGGCGCTGCTGGAAGGGCTTGTTGATCTCCTGCACCTGCGACATGTCGATGCCCATGGGCAGGATGAGCAGGGGTTCGATCTTGTCGCGCAGCGAGCGGTAATTGAAGTCCTTGACCACGCCCACGACCCGCCCCTGATTGATGCGTTTGCCCAGCGGATTGGTCCATCCCATCTTCGTGACGAAGGACTCATTGACCAGCATATTCGTGCCCACGTCCGTCAGCAGGCGCGATGACAGGTCCCGTCCCTGCGTGATCGTCAGTCCCATCACCTTTTCGTAGTTCTCGCCGACCGCAAGATTGTTGAACTGCTGCGGCGCGGTCTTGCCGTCCTCACCTTCAACCTGCATCAGGTTGACGCTCGAGCCCTGTCCCGGCAACTGACCGGCGACGGCCACGCCATGCACGTGACTGTCGCGCAGCAGTTCGTTGCGGATCGACGGAATCTTCTCGATGGTGCTTGCGCCACGCAGCGAGATCACCAGGCGGTTGTGCTTTTCGAAGCCCAATGGCGCGTTGGCGATGTAGTTCATCTGCGACATCATCAGCAGCGTGCTGGCTATGGCAGTGGCCGAGATGGTGAACTGCAGCAGCACCAGGAACTCGCGCATGCGCAGATTGCCCTTGCCCGCCAGATGCTTGCCCGTAAGCGCCGTCAGCGGCGCCCACGAGGACAGATAGAAGGCTGGATACACCCCCGATATCAGGCCGATGGCCACTGCCAACCCCAGCAACCAAAGTGCCAGCATGGGCTGGTGCAGCAGGTCGAAGCTGACCTGCTGGGACATCAGCGCGTTGATGGGCGTGAATTTCAGCACCACCTCGACGATCACCGCAGCCAGCACCAGTGCAATAAGCGAGAACATGACGGCTTCGCCGAGAAACTGTAGGGCCAGCATGCGGCGGCTGGCGCCCAGGATCTTGCGGATGCCGATGGAACGGGCGCGGCGCGCGGCGCGCGCCGTGGCCAGGTTCATGTAGTTGATGCAGGCGATGATGAGAATGATCAGCGCCACGGCAGCACAGCCGTAGAGATACATGCGGTTGCCGTTGGGCAGGCGGTTGTCCTGGTATTCGGTGGAGAGGTGTACATCCTTCAGAGGTTGCACCCAGCTGCGCCAGGTCGCGTTCACGGACTTCAGGATGTCGCCCATGTACTTGGTCATGAAGTCCCGGTCCATGCGCTCCCAGTCGGAGGGCCTGAACGACGGATACATTTCGAAGTAGGTGTAGATGCCGATGCCGGTCAGGTTCTGGCGGCGTACCGACGGGTTGTCCGACAGTTGCAGGAAGGGCAGGTTGTACGAGAACAGCAGGTCGTACTTCATGTGCGTGTTGGCCGGCAGGTCGGCGAACACCAGCGTCACCTTGTTGGCATTGCCGGAATCGGTGGTCAGCGTCTGCCCGATGGGGTTCTCGTTGCCGAAGTAGGCCTTGGCCACACTCTGGCTGATCGCGATGCTGCCGCCATCTTTCAGTGCGGTCTTGGGATCGCCCGCGATGATGTCGTGGGAGAAGACCTCGAATACATTGTCGTCGACGAAGTAGCTGTGCTCCCAATAGAACACCTTGTCGCCACGCCGGATCGCAATTCCACCGTCATTGGTGTTGTTGCGGAAACGGACGTAGCTCTTGATGGCAGCGGGATATTCTGCCGCCATCATCGGGCCGAGCGCCTGGGACGTCACCGCGTACTTGCCGCCATTGCCGTTGGTGACGAACTCATTGGTGGCGCGATAGATGTTCTTGTAGCCCTTGTAGTGCTGGTCGTAGGTGAGCTCGCTCTTCAGGAACAGGCCCAGGATCATGCAGCATGCGATGCCCAGCGCGAGGCCTGCGATATTGATGGCGGCGTAGAGCTTTTCGCGCTTCAGATTGCGCAGCAGTACAGCGAAGAAGTGGCCCATGATCAGCGTCCCTGGCTTTTGTCGGAAACGACCTTGCCGTCGAGCAGACTGACGATGCGGCTGCTGAATGCCGCGTTGGGCGCCGAGTGCGTGACCATGAGGATGGTGGTGCCTTCTTCGTTGAGCTTCAGCAGCAGCTTCATCACTTCGTCGCCGTGCTCGGAGTCCAGGTTGCCCGTGGGCTCGTCGGCGAGAATGAGGTTCGGCTTGTTCACCAGTGCACGGGCCACGGCCACGCGCTGCTGCTGACCGCCTGACAGCTGCGCCGGGAAGTGGTCGCGGCGATGTGCGATGTCCATCTTCTCCAGCACGGCTTCAACACGGCCCTTGCGCTCGCCATGCGGCGTGTTGCCGTACACCAGTGGCAGTTCGACGTTTTCGTACACCGTGAGTTCGTCGATCAGGTTGAAGCTCTGGAACACGAAGCCGATGTGGGCCTTGCGCACCTTGGCGCGCCGGCTCTCCGGATACCTGGAAACATCCTCGCCCAGGAAGCGGTAGGCGCCGTCGCTGGGCGAGTCGATCAGACCGAGTATGTGCAGCAGCGTCGACTTGCCGCAGCCGGAGGGCCCCATGATCGAGACGAATTCGCCTTCCTTCAGCGTGAAGTTGATGCCGTCGACCGCAGTGGTCTCCACGACATCCGTGCGGTAGACCTTCTTCAGATTCTGGGTTTCGATGATCATGATGCTTCCTACTGTTTTTCGATGGCTTCGCTGAAGCGCAGCTCATCAGCATTGTTGTAACTGTCGTAACCCGAAGTCACGATCCGATCGCCTTCCTTCAAGCCTTCCAGCACTTCGACCTGGCGCGGGTTCTGACGGCCCAGCTTCACCTCTGCGCGATGCGCTGTCTTGCCGTCCTCCGAGAGCAGATAGACCCAGCGTCCGCCGGTCTGCTGGTAGAAGCCGCCCTTGGCGACGATCAGGCTCTCGGAGGGTGAGCCGAAGCTCAGCTCCACCGTCACCGTCTGGCCGCGCCGCAGATTCGCGGGGGCTTCACCGTCGAACAGCACGTCGGCTTCGAACAGATTGTTTTTCACGTCGGGGAAGGTCTTCAGCACCTTGACGTTCCAGTTCTTGCCATCCAGATTGACCTGGCCCGGCGTGCCTGCCTGCACGCGACTGAGATAGAACTGATCGATGCGAGCCCGGATCTTGAACGAGCCCGGAACATCGATCTGGCCGAGGGCCTGGCCACGATTGAAGTTCTGGCCCAGCTGGGGATTGAAAGCCGAGAGCTGACCCGAGAGTGGCGCACGCACTTCGAGCGCCTTCACGATGCGGTTCAGCAGCTCGAGATTCTCGTTCAGCCGCGTGATCGACTTCTTCGCCTGCTCCACCTGGTTGGCGCTGAGGATGTCCTCCTGGCGGATGCGCTCCTTCATCAGGTCGCGGCGGCTCTTCAGATACTTCAGCTGGTCACGGGTGGTCTCGTACGCCTCGCGCGAAACCGGACTGTTGGCGGTCTTCATCAGCGTGTCGTAACGATTGAACTTCGCCTCGACGTCGAGCAGGTCATGCTCGATCTGCAGCAGCTGTTCCTGCAGCAGGATATTGCTCTGCGCGCGATTGAATTCGGTGTTGCGCTGGGCATCGAGCGTCTCGAGCAGGCGTGTTTCAGTTTCGATCGAAGTGCGCTGGGCCTGCGCATTGGAGAAGCGCAGGAGCAGATCGCCCTTGCGCACCTGCTGGCCGCTTTCAGCGAAGATCTGGTCGACACGGCCGCCTTCTTCGATGTCGAGGAACACGGTCTCAGCGGGCTCTACAGTGCCGTCGAAGGGGTAGTACTCGCGGAAGTCCGCCTTCTCTACGGTGCTGGTGGTCAAGCGCGTGGAGTCCACGCGCAGTCGCGCGGAACCGGTTCTGGCGAAAATCTGCCAGGTAACGACGATGACGATGGCAGCCCCGGCGGCGATGAGAATCCACCGCAGCGGCGAGCGCGGTTTCTTTTCGATGACTCGATCCATGGGCCCGTATGTCCAAACAGCGTGCCAATTGCTTACAAGCGACGGTAAAGTGATGTCAATTCAATAGCTTAGTGGTCTTCCAGGGAGGGGAGTGTTTTGGTTATGGGCGGCCTGAACGTTCCGTTCTGAAACGGCTCTATGTTTCAATATGGAACGCACGGAGGGCAGTGAATGAAGCTGGATTCTGGCCAGATATTGATCGTCGACGATGACGCCGAAGTGCTGCTGGCCGCCGAGCTGGTGCTGAAACGGCAGTTCGCGAACGTAGTCACTGCCGGCACGCCGCAGGCCATCGAGGCGCTGCTGCGCAAGCACAGCTTCGACGTCATCGTGCTCGACATGAACTTCACGGCCGGCGCCACTTCGGGCGAGGAGGGCATCCACTGGTTGAGGGTGGCGCAGCGTCTGGCCCCCGACTCCAAGGTCGTGCTGATGACCGCGTACGGTGGTGTGGATGAGGCGGTCAATGCCATTCGCGCCGGCGCCGCGGACTTCGTTGTCAAACCCTGGGATAACGCCAAGCTCATCGCCACGGTCTCAGCCGTAGCGCAGCTCTCTCGCGCTGATCGCGAATTGAGGGAGCAGCGCGGTCGCCAACGGGCGCTGGCCGATGTACGCAGCCGCGACACCGACCGCATTGTCGGTGAGACCGGCGGCATGCGGCAGGTGGTGTCCGACATCGAGAAGGTGGCGCGCACCGACGCCAATGTGCTGATCACCGGCGAGAACGGTACCGGCAAGGAACTGGTGGCGCGCGCCATACACAATCGCTCACTGCGCGCGGGCCTGCCCTTCGTGGGCGTGGATCTCGGCGCGATCACCGAGACGCTGTTCGAGTCCGAACTGTTCGGTCATCGCAAGGGCGCATTCACCGATGCGCGCGAGGATCGGGCCGGGCGTTTCGAAGCGGCGACGGGCGGCACGCTGTTTCTGGATGAAATCGGAAATCTCAGCCTCGCCATGCAGGCCAAGCTGCTGGGCGCACTTGAAACCATGACGGTGACGCGCGTGGGTTCGGACCGCCCCGTGCGCGTGGATGCGCGCGTGATCTGCGCCACCAATCTCACGGCTCAGCAGCTGCGCGATCCAGGACGCTTCCGCCAGGATCTGCTCTACCGCATCAACACCATCGAGATCCGCATTCCACCGCTGCGTGCACGAGCCGAGGACATTCCGCTGCTGGTGAGGCACTACGCGCAGCATTACGCGCGCAAATACGGACGTCCCGAGCTGCATATCCTGTCGGATGCCATGGGGCGGCTGCAGCAGTACTCCTGGCCGGGAAATGTGCGCGAACTCAAGCATGCCGTGGAACGTGCAGTCATCATGAGCGAGAACGGCAGCTTTCCCTTCGACGCAGTGGTGCTGCCGGGTACCGCGGCGGTTGCCGCCAGCGGTGGCGCGGATACAGTGCTGAACCTCGACGAACTGGAAAAACTTGCCATTCAGCGGGCGCTGACTCAATTCCAGGGCAACCTCACCAGGGCGGCGCAGGCGTTGGGGCTGGGCCGAACCACGCTGTACCGCAAGATGGCGCGCCATGGTCTTCACTAGTTTCCGCCTTCATGTCGCCGTGCGTGTGCTGCTGCTGGTCGTCTGCTCCAGCGTGGCGGTGTGGGGTTGGATCGCCGCTGGCTGGTTGGTCACCCCCGTGGTCGCAGGTTGGCTGGCGGTGCTCTGTGCGGCCGAACTGGTGTGGTACGTGGAGCGCTCGCAACGCGAATTCTCCGCGTTTTTGAGCTCGATCCTGCATCAGGACTACTCCATGCCCGTGCCATCGCAGGGCAGGGGACGCACCTTCGACGAACTGGAAGGCGTCTACCGCTCGCTCAGCGAAGAGTTCAAGCGGCTGAACCTGCAGAAGGCCGCGAACTACCAGTATCTCGAGGCCGTGGTCGAGCACATTGCCGTGGCGCTGATATGCCTCGACGCCGAGGGCAATGTGGTGATGATGAACGAACATGCGCGCAAGCTCTTCGGCCTGCCCTATGCGCATGGCCTGCGCAGCATTGCCCGGTTCGACGAACGGCTGCCGGGTCTGCTTGAACGCATGCGGCATGGCGATCAGGATCTGCTGCAGGTACGCCGTGGCGATGAAGTGCTGCAGCTGGTGCTGTACACCACAGAGTTCTCGCTGCTGGAGCGGCACTACAAGCTGGTGTCCTTCCAGAACATCCGCGACGAACTGGAGCGGCGCGAGATCGAATCCTGGCAGAAGCTGATCCGCGTGCTGACGCACGAGATCATGAACTCGGTGACGCCCATCATCTCGCTCTCGAAGCTGGTGCAGGAGGAGCTGGTCAGCAAGGGTGCCGAGGATGACCTGCTGCGCAGCATCAACGCCGTGCATTCGCGCAGCAGCGGATTGCTGGAATTCGTGAAGGCCTACCGCAGCTTCGCCACCGTGCCGGTGCCGAAGATGGAGACGGTGGACGTGATCTCCATATTGCAGCGGGTGCGGG
>DATNCK010000254.1:0-5556 GCA_035571575.1 Steroidobacteraceae bacterium
TCGCCACCAATCTAGAAGAGGCGCTGGCGCGTTGCCGTGTGGACGGCGTTGCACCCGCCGATCCAAAGGATCAGAGCTGTGCTGACTTCACGGGCCGGCACTTCGGCGTGAGCTTCATCGATCCCGTAGACCAGTACCTGAAGAGTGAGCGCGCGGTGAAATATGGATTCCTGTTCATCGCGCTGACCTTCGCCGGATTCTTCCTGATGGAAGTGCTGCGTCGGGTCAGTGTGCATCCGGTGCAGTACGGTCTGGTAGGTCTGGCGCTGGCGATGTTCTTCCTGCTGCTGTTGTCTTTTTCCGAGCACATTGGCTTTGCCCCCGCCTTCCTGGTGTCAGCGGTGGCCTGCGTGGGCGTGATCACGTACTACGTGACCCATGTGCTGGGCAGTCGCGCGCAGGGCGCCGGTTTTGGCGCGGCGCTGGCAGTGCTCTACGCACTGCTGTACGCCATCCTCAGCTCGGAGGACTATGCGCTGCTGACCGGCTCGGTACTGGTGTTCGCGCTGCTCACTGTGGTGATGGTGCTGACGCGCCGGGTCAACTGGTTCGGCGTCGGATCAAATGCCGAGCGATGACAGGGCGCTATCCAGATATCGAGTGACCATCACGCCGCTGTCGGAGGCGATTTCCTCGGCGCCCATTGCCGGTCGCAGCACCTTGCGGGCGTGCTGCAGCAGCTGCACGGCACGGTATGGGCGCTCATCGCACAGCAACTCCTTCGCGGATTCGATGGTGAGGCAGGCCGTGTCCAGGCGTCGTCCGGGCGAGCGATACTGGCCCAGCGTGGCCAGCGCGCGATCCAGGTCGCGTACAGCGGCGGCAGTGCAGTTCTGAAGCGCAGTTTCCATCTGTGACTCCAGCCTGAGGGCGGGGGCCGCGATGCTAGCTGAGCGCGCCGCGTTGTACAGAGGAATCGATTTGCGTCGCCAAGCGTCGGCAGCAGCCATTGCCACCGTGGCAATGCTGCCAGGCCAACTTTCAGCTCGTGGCGAACATGCATAGAACGGTCACTGCCATCACAGTGGTCGCCAGCCAGCCCAGCGCGCGCAGTTTTCCGCCAATGGTGTGCCTGCCCATCACATCACTGCGGCTGGCCAGCAGCATCATGACGATCATGACCGGTACCGCGATGACGCCGTTCAGTACGGCGGACCAGAACAGTTCCTTCACAGGATCGGTGGGCGTGAAACACAGCACCACGCCGCCCAGTGTCGCGGCAGCGATCACGCCGTAGAAGCCCTTGCCCTCATTCTTGTCGAGACGCAGGCTGAGACTGCCGCGCCAGCCGGCCGCCTCGGCCACCGCGTAGGCCGCGGAGCCTGCCAGCACGGGAACCGCCAGCATGCCCGTGCCGATGATGCCCATGCTGAAGAGCAGGTAGGTGAATTCGCCAGCCACCGGACGCAGTGCCTGCGCGGCCTGCGCCGAAGTCTGGATGTCGGTGACGCCGGCGGCATGCAGTGTCGCCGCCGTGGTGAGGATGATGAAGAACGCGATCAGATTCGAGAACGTCATGCCGACCACGGTGTCGATCTTGATGCGGCGCAGGTGATGACGCACCTCTTGCACGGTGTGCGGATCGGCGCCGCCGGTGTCTTCCATCTCCTGCGCGGCCTGCCAGAAGAACAGATAAGGACTGATGGTGGTGCCGAACACTGCCACCACCATCAGCAGCACGGCATGACCCTCCGAACTCGGCAGATGTGGCCGCAGCACCTCACCCGCCACCTGCCACCAGTCCAGGCGCAGCACGAATACGGTCGCGACATACGCCAGCAGCGCCAGCGTCAGCCATTTCAGCCAGCTCACATAGGTCTGGTACGGAAGGAACACCTGCAGCAGCATGCAGGCCAGCCCGAAAGTCACTGCATAGACATGCGCCGAGCCTCCGAGCAGCAGCCGCAGCGCTTCGGCCATCGCGGCGATGTCGGCGGCCACGTTGAGCGTATTGGCAGCCACCAGCATGCCCACTACGCCGAACAGCACCCAGCGGGGAAAACTCTCCTTGATGTTGGCGGCCAGCCCACGGCGTGTGACATAGCCGATGCGCGCGCTGACGATCTGGATGGCCGTCATCAATGGCAGGGTGAATACCATGGTCCACAGCATCGAGAAACCGAACTGCGCGCCGGCCTGCGAATACGTGGCGATGCCGCTGGGATCATCGTCAGCCGCGCCGGTGATCAGCCCTGGTCCGATCTGACTCAGGCCCTGGCGAAGGTCGAATTTGCGCGGCGTGTCAGGTAGCGCGCGCTTGCGCGCAGTTGAATCGTTCATGTACCGGCACCTGATTCCACGCCCATGAGGGTTGGAATCATTGTCGTGGCGGACTGCCTGCACGCCGCTGACGTTTTCTTAATCCGCGTCGTGCCTGCTCATCGAAGACTTGGCTAGTTCGCATCATCGTCGCGTCGTGCGTAGAAGTTCAGCCACAGCGCACCGGCAATTTCCGTATACAGGGCGCCATCCTTGTAATGCTTCAGTTTGCTGGCGTCGTCCGTGGCCGGCGGAATGCTGTCCGATCTCTTGAAGGCATCCAGCGCCATCCTGTCGCAGGCACGAGCCATCAATTGAAGTTGCCATCCTTGAAGCCTGAGGGGTCGCCTGTACGACTGGTCCTGAAACTGGACAGCGCCGATGCTCCGGCCGCAGCACTTGCTGCAGGAAGCGCGACTGACAACCATCGGGATGGATTGGGACGGCTTCGCAGCCCTCTTGCTGAAATGACCACACTCGCGGCACCACAACAGCAGCGCGTAATGCTCGAAGGGATTGCGATTGACCATTGAAGTGAGGGACTTGTTTTCTGAACCTGTATGGATATACAGTAACCCTCCAGCCCCGCGAAGGCGGGGATATTTCCATGCACTCACCGCGGATTCGACGCAGCTATGCTCCGCTGCATGTGCTTCTCCGCAATGGTCGTCGAAGAGTACCGTGCATATAAGCGTGCAACCGGCGCGACGATTGATATTTACCAGTTCGCCGAAATCTTCGGATATGAACCGCCCAGGTCAAAGCTGACAATTCCGCGTTTCGTAGAAAGATGGTTCGACAATCCCGGCAGTCCGGCAGAGCAGGGGATTCACGACCTGATCGCGAAGCGCCGCGCCGCTCAGGCGGCGCAATGGCAGCAGGAACTATTCGCGCAAAAGAAGAGGCTGGCGGACGCCGAGCGCAAGCTCGCGGTGAAAGACACCAAGGCCGCAGCAGAGAGCAGGCGTATTGCGGCCGACAAGATAGAAAAGCTGGTCAAGAGACTGAACCGCCTGGAAGATCCAGAGCCGCACGCATCCGACGGCCGAATCTTCCCGATGAATTATGCGCCCATCGTAATCAGCGAAGACGGCAGGAAAGTCATCAAGCTGGCCAGGTATCACTGCCGGCTGGCTGGCAAGCCCGCATCGGTGGATTTTCAATTTCCTGGCCTTTACAACGCCCGGCGCGACAACATAGAGAAATATTGGGGCGGTGCCTTCGGCATGTCGCATGCGCTGATGCTCGTGGAATCGTTTTACGAAAATGTCGAGCGAGACGGCAGGAATGCCGTCCTGCATTTCACGCCAAGGCCTGCCGACATCATGCTGATCGCCTGCCTGTACTCGAAATGGAAGGACGCGAAGACAGGCGAGGAGTTGCTTTCGTTCGCCGCGATCACCGATGAGCCGCCGGCCGAAGTTTCCGCCGCCGGGCATGATCGAATGATCATCAACATCAAGCCCGAGAACGTCGATGCGTGGCTGACGCCTGCAGGGCGGAGTCGCGAAGAGTTGCAGGCGATATTGAGCGACATGCAGGCACCGTATTACGAGCACGAGCTACTGGCTGCATAGCTAGAGCTCGGGAGGCCGTGGATCCCGATGGTGCCCCCACTCGGAATCGAACCAAGCTCTGCGGTTTACAAAACCGCTGCATCACCACAATGCTTTGGGGGCCTTCGCGGGCGGCGGGATTATACCCATCCGCATGCGCCTGCCTCGGGTGCGTGCTTTGCTGAGCGGGCTTCAGGGCGCGGGCGCGGCCGGAGTGGCGGTTGCAGCGTCCGCCGTTCCCGCGCTTGTTGCCGCCGCTGTATCAGGCGCTGCGGTCGCGGGTGCTGCCGGGCAGGTCTCCAGTCGCAGCCGTTCCAGCTGCAATCCGGTGGCCGCGAGGCGCCCATCGGCCAATGTTTCGCGCGCCACGCCGGGTACATCGAGCCAGACCACCGTCTGCTCGCGCATGCGTTCCCGGACCACGGCGTCGATCTTCAGCTTCTGCACGCGCGCTGCGCGATCTTCAGCTCGTTCTTCTTCCTGGAACACGCCCACCGAAACCCGGAACTGCGGATCATCGGGCATGGCAAAAGCATCCTTGATGCCGGCTGTGCGGATGGCGTTCAGCGCGCGCACCTGTGCAAGGATGTTCGGGGTTTCCACGTACACCCAGAATCCCTCGCGCTGCTGCTCGGATTTTTCGCGCCGCAGGATGCCCCAGCCGGCGGCGGTGAGCTTCTGTTCGGCAGACACCGCCTCGAGCTCGCTCAAGAAGGGCCCGAGCGTGGCGCAGGGCGGTGGCCCTAACGGCGGCGGTGCAGGGGATGCCGGGGCGCGCGGCTTGGCTGCCACAGCGGTGAGGCCTGGATCGGCGCGATCCACCCAATGCGTCCAGCCGAAGTACAGCAGGTTGGCCGCGACCAGCACGAACACGACGATGCGGATCATGCGTGAAGCCTATCAGCCCCGGCGGCGCACGGGGATCCCGGCAAGGATTGCCAGACCGCGCAGCACCAGATCCTCATGCTGCTTGCAGGCACTGCGCAGCAGCGGCGCCACGGCATCGGCGGCACCGCCGGTGAGGAAAACCACGGGACGGCCACGCAGAACACGCGTCACGTCGACAACGGTCCGGTCCACCATGGCCGCCGCTGCCGAGAGGCAGCCCAGTTCGATGGCGCGGTCGGTGTCGTTCGCGAGCATCGGCAGTTGCGGCTCAGCGGCTGCGTCCTTGCGGCGCGAGGCACTGCGACCGGCCTTGGCCCGTGGTGCAATCTGCGCCGTATCGCGCAGCAGCGACTGCAGCATCAGTGTGGGGCCTGGCGCGATCAATCCGCCGCGGTGCCGGCCATCGCAATCCACGACATCGATGGTCAGCGCAGTGCCGATGCTGACGGCGCACACGGCGCGATAGCAGCCGCCCAGATGCCAGGCGGCGACGGCACCGATCCAGCGGTCATCACCCAGGCGGGCGGGTTGACGATAACCATTGGTGACGCCCGCGGCCTGCGCCGCGCTGTGCAGGAATTCAGGATCCGGCGTGCCCGCACGGCGCAGCGCGGCGCGCAATGCGCTTTCAGTTCCTGCCCCCGCCACGCAGGCCACGGCCACGCGATCGATCTGTGGCGCACGCGCGAGTGCAGCAGTGAGCTTCTCCGGAGTGGCGGTCGGCACGGCCTGCTGTGCGCCGATGCGGCCTTCGCGCAGCAGCGCCCACTTGATGCGGGTATTGCCTGCATCGATCAGCAGCGCGTTCATGAAGACGACCTGCGCACGGAAACCTCCCCGGCAATGATTCGAT
>DATNCK010000255.1:0-3013 GCA_035571575.1 Steroidobacteraceae bacterium
GGCCATGCAACCACCCTGCGGGCCTACCTTCGTCTCGGTGCCCATCGATGACTGGGATGCCAGCGCCGAACCTTTGAGCGCGCGCCGCGTTTCGCGGCGCATTGCACCCGATGCGGTGGCTTTGCAGCGACTGTCTGCGGCATTGAAGGCGAGCCGCCGGCCGGTATTCGTCGTCGGTGGAGCTGTGGATCGCGATGGTGCCTTCGACGCGCTGGTGCGGCTGGCGGAAATGCACGGCGCCGTGGTGTGGTCGAGCCCGCTGATCGGACGCTGCTCCTTCCCCGAGAACCATCGGCTGTTTGCAGGTCAGTTGCCGGCATTTCGTGAGGAGATCTGCTCGCGGCTGCAGGGGCATGATCTGGTGGTGGCCATCGGTGCGCCGGTGTTCACCTACCACGCCGAGGGGCATGGGCCGTATCTGCCGCCGGGCCTGAAAGCCTTCCAGCTCACTGAGGATCCGGACTGGGCGGCGAGCGCGCTGGCCGGTGAATCGATCGTGGGCAGTGTGGGCCTCTCCATTGACGCGCTGCTGCAGGTGCCGCGTGCCGGCGATCCGGCCGCGCAGCAGGGCAGGGTCGCTGCGCCGCGTCTGACACTCACCGATCCTCTCACCGACGCCATGCTGGTGCAGACGCTGGCAGACCTGCGACCTTCCGACTCCATCATCGTGGAGGAGGCGCCGAGCACGCGCACTCCCGTACAGCACTATCTGCCCGTGACAATGGGCAATTCCTTCTTCACCTGCTCCAGCGGCGGATTGGGGCATTCGATGCCGGCCGCAGTAGGTGTGGCGCTGGGTGTGCGAGACCGCAACGAGAATCGCAAGGTCATCGCGCTGATCGGCGATGGGTCGGCCATGTATGCCATCCAGTCGCTGTGGAGCGCGGCACAGCTGAAATTGCCCATCACATTCGTGATCGTGAACAACAGCCGCTACCAGGCGCTGCATCACTTCTCGAAGCGTTTTGGCATCGATGCGCCAGTGGGCACGGATCTGCCGGGCATCGACTTTGTGCAGCTCGCCCAGGCGCAGGGCTGTGATGGTGTGCGGGTCACGCGCGCGGCGGAGCTGCAGGGCGCGTTGCGCGCGGCGCTGGCGGCGCCGCGTCCCACCCTGGTCGAAGTCGTAGTCGCTTAGCTGTACCAGCGGCGGGAATTACTTCGCTTCCGGAATCACGCTTCCAGAGGCGTAACGATCACCTCGTTATTTGCCCCCTTCGATCCAGGGCCGCGAAACTTCCGTCTCCTGCTCGGTGATGAACTCGAGCAGCACGGGCACGCCTTTCTTCGTCTGCTCGATGCCGCGCTTGATGGCGGGCACGATGTCTTCCGCCTTGGTCACGCGTTCGCCATAACCACCGAAGGCGCGCGCCATCGCGGCGTAGTCACCCGAGATGTCCGTGGCGCGGAAGCGCTTGGTGGCCTCCGGCATGATGGGCAGCTCGATGGCCATGGTGAAGTTGTTGAGCAGGATGGACATGATGGGCAGCTTGTCGCGCACTGCTGTTTCGAAGTCCATGCCGGTGAAGCCGATGGCCGCATCGCCCCAAACATTGATGCAAAGCTTCTCCGGATGCACGAGCTTGGCGCCCATGGCCAGCGGCAGGCCGTAGCCCAGCTGCGTGGTCTTGCCCCAGCCGATGTAGGACAGCGGCGTGGTGGACTTCCAGAACGGCACCAGCTGATCGCGCGGGCTGCCGGCATCATGCGTGATGATGGTGTTGTCGATGTCCACCGTCTTCTGCAGATCGGTGAGCACGCGATAGGGTGACAGCGGGCTCTTGTCGCTGTTGATCTTGGGCAGCCACAGCTTGATCCACTCGGCTTCCACGGCCTTGATCTCGGCGGCCACCTTGCTGGCATCGCGGTTGCTGCTGATGGTCTTGCGCAGCTCTGCGATCAGCGCCTTCAACACCAGCTTCGCGTCGCCCACCAGCCCGATTTCAGAGCGTACGGTCTTGTTGAAATCCACCGGATCGTTGGTGGAGTGGATGTAGCGCTTGCCTGCCCCTTGCGGGAACTGGATGGCGAAGCTGCTTTCCGTGAATGAGCAGCCGATGCCGAAGATCACGTCGGCATCGCTGATGAACTTCCATACCTGGCCATTGATGCCGTGTCCGCCCGAACCCAGCGACAACGGGTGGCGTTCGTTGAAGGCGCTCTTGCCCGGCAGCGAGGTGGAAACCGGTGCGCCCAGCAGCTCGGCCAGTTCCTGCAGTTCCTTGTAGGCCTCGGCCCAGTGCACGCCCTGGCCGGCGTGGATCACCAGCTTCTTGGCCTCAGCCAGTACCTTCGCGGCCCTCACCACAGCTTCCGGATCCGCCGCAGACTTGCTGGCGTAGACCGGCGTGTAATCCAGCGGCTCGGGCACTTCATCGTTGAAGGCATCGAAGGGCACTTCGACCACCACCGGCTGCGGACGGCCGTTGCGCAGCTGCGTGAAGGCGCGGCGCATCACATGCGGCGTCTCGGCGCCGATCAGGATCGGCTCGTTGTGCTTGGAGATGCCCCGCATCTGGATGGTGGAGTTGTAGTTGTAGGGCAGGTACATGTTCTTGCGTGCATAGCCCTGCGGCACCACCAGGATGGGTATGGAGTCCGCAAAAGCCTGCGCCACGCCGCCATAGGCGTTCTCGGCGCCGGGGCCATGTTGCATGCAGAAGGCGCCGATGATCTTGCCGCGGGTGATGCGCGACACCGCGTCGGCCATGTGCAGGCCCGTGCGCTCCTGGCGCACGATGATCGTGCGGATGTCCTTCTTGGCCGCCGCATCGAGCAGCGCATTGCGCGGGTACCCGAACAGGTACTTCACGCCCTCGCGCTTGAGGATCTCGGCCATGGCGTCGCTGGTCTTCACTTTGCGGGTACTCCGGAGCAGTCGCTACACTTGCTCTGACAGGGTCGATCGGGGGTGCGGATAATAGCAATCCGGCCCCGAGGTTGCCCTGACCGTGGCAATCCTGCATTGGGCAGCAAAGGAGCAAGGTTTAATGGCTGAAAAACGTTATGTCTG
>DATNCK010000256.1:0-7087 GCA_035571575.1 Steroidobacteraceae bacterium
TGGATGGCCGACAGGTTGCCGCCGTATTCCAGGTCCGCCCGCCGGCCGCGGTGCGCCGCGAACTCACCGCGCTGCAGCTGGACCGGTTGCTCGGTCTGGGCATCGTACCGGCGACAGTAGAGCGTGAGGTGCAGGGTAAACACGGGCTGCTGCAGGCACGGCCGCGCAAGTGGATGACGCAGAAACAGGTGCAGGAGCAGGCGGTGCGCGGTGGTGGCTGGTGCGAACCGCAGGCGCAATTCCAGCTGATTTATGCGCTGGACACGCTGGTGGGCAACCAGGCCCGCCATGGCGAATCACTGGTCTGGGACACGGAAGACTGGATCATCTACAGCACTTCATTCGCGCAGGCCTTCGATTCCAGTCGTGGCCTGCCTGGCTATCTGCAGGCCAGGCCGCCGGTTGCAGGTGTCGAACTGCGGCGCCGACTCGCGGCCTTGGATGACAAGGCACTGGCCGGCGCACTGGGCGATTCCCTGCCACCTGGCGCGCGGCGCGCAATCCTGGCCCGCAAAGATGCGCTGCTGGCGCTTCCCGCCGCGGCGAGCGCACGCTGAACTCAATCGGACCTGCCCGAGTCGCGTCGCACCGAAAAGCTGTTGTGCGCCTTCAGACCATCCATGTTGCTGGCCGTGACGGTGATACGCAGCTCGGTGTGTTCGTGATGCTCGGGCGCCGTGCCGAAGAAGGTCGATCGCCACACATCGAAGCGCACCCAGCGCGGCAGCGGCCGGCCATCGTGGCAGGCGGCCCTCAGCAGCAGCACATCGCCGGGATCCGTTTCCGAGAATGCGCTGGTCGGTATCGGATGACTGAAAGGCCGGCCCGGCACACACAGCAGATCCGGTATGGCCTCGCGTGCCTCGAGCGCGGCATGCGAGATGTTCGCCTGTGTCTTGCTCACATAGGCCCGCCCCATGAGCACAGCGAGCCCGATCCATGCCAGCGACAGCACCAGATTCAACACGGCGAACTGGTGCGAATGCCAGCCCAGCAGGTTCAACCCGATGAACACGCCCACAGCCTGGAAAAGGTCGCCGAAGCGCACGAAGAAGGTATCGATGGCAATCTTGCCGTCGTACTTGGAATCTTGATCCACGGGCAGGAACAGTGTCTGGCGCGTGGTGTTCATCAACGAATAGTCGACGCCGTTATCCGCCACCTTGATGCGGCGGATCAGCGAGAAGATCGGGATGAATCCACCGACCAGCGGCGCCGCCACCAGCAGCGCATATCCGGCCGTGACGATGACAGGGTGCACCAGCAGCGCACCGCGCACACCCACCAGCTGGAAGATGCGCGACACCAGCAGCAGCTGGATGGCCAGGCTGATCAGCGTCACCCAGAAGCTGAAATTACCGTAGAACGAGGCGATGAACAGGCCCATGGCCTCATCGCTGGCGCCCGGCGCACTGGCCGCAGCATGCGTCTTCACGAAGTCGGCGAGGATGAACTCGCCGGTGGAGTTGATCCAGTTCAGCAGCACCACGAACACGGCGATCATCAGCAGGTAGCGATCGCGGAACACCAGGCCGATGCCGCCGAACAGCCGCGGTGCCGGCGCGGCACGGCGCTCGTTGCGCACTGCGCGCGAGCCGTCGGGAATAGTGGCGCGCTCGGGGCGCGCCAGCAGCAGCGTGGAAGCCAGCGTGCAGGTGGCCACGATCATCAACCCCATGGGTTTCAGCGCCGAGACTGCAAAGCCGGTGAATTTGGCCCCCGCCAGCGCACCGACATTGGCACCCAGCATGATCACCACGAACAGCCGCTGCCCGGAACGCACATTGAAAGAATCGGCCGCGAAGGCCCAGAGCTGCGCCACCACCATCACGCCGTAGATGCTCACCCAGATGTAGAACGCGAAGGCGATGGGGACGTGGTTCTGGAACAGCAGCGCAAACACCGGCAGCGTCACGGCGAAGAACAGCGTGACAACCCGCAGCAACTGCGCGCCATCGAGACGTCGGCGCAGACGGCCATACAGCGGCACGGCGACCATCAGCAGCAGCGCCATGGCCGCCACCGCATAGGCGCGCGTCTCGGCCGAGAACTTGCTGAGCATGAAGGCCTCGCGCAGGGCCTTCACCATCTGGTAGGAGGCAAGCAGCAGGAAGGCGTGCAGGAAGAACAGCAGCGCGGGAGTGCCTTCACCAGGCCGTATGCGCGTGATGCGCGACAGCAGCCGGTCCACCCAGGTGGCGTTCGACATCGACCCGTCAGTCACTGCGCGAGGCTCCGAACAACGCCTGATCCTCACGACGGCAGGAAAGGAAGATGACCGGCGAGGGCATTCAGATCCTTGTTGTTATGCCAGTCTCGAGGTCTTCGGTCTGGAGTGTGCCTCAAATTTGCTATCTTCGCGGCCCCGGGACCGAGGAGGATCATGCTGTGAAGAAAGGGACCTTGATCGTACTGGCAGTGGGTATCGCTGCCGCACTGGGCTTTTTCGCACAGCGGCGCTTCACTGGTGAGGCTGCGGCCCCCGCCGTGGCCGCAAATGCGCCGCCCGCCCAGGCGGCTGACTCAACAGCACCTTCCCCGCCTGCGCAGGCCACTGCTAAACCCACCACTTCTGAAACCAAGGTTCCCGAGGCCCTGCCCGCCATCGAGTTGGTCGACCGCGACGGCAAGAAGCGCAAGCTGTCGGAATGGGCCGGCGGTCCGCTGATGGTGAATTTCTGGGCCACCTGGTGCGCTCCGTGCCGACGCGAGATCCCGCTGCTGAACAAGGTGCGCGCCGCCCGCGCCGCGCAGAAAGTGGAAATCGTCGGCGTGGCCGTGGACTTCCGCGAGGACGTACTGAAGTACGTGAAAGAAACCATGCCCATCAGCTACCCGCTGCTGATCGGCGAGGACGACGGCCTCGCTGCCGTCACCGCGTTGGGCATGCAGCCGCAGTTTCCCTTCACCGTGTTCGCCGACAGCAAGCAGCGCATCGTGGCGCTGAAGGTGGGTGAACTGCATCAGGACGACATCGACCTGATGCTCGACAAGGTGCGGGAAGTGGATTCGGGCAAGCTGGATCTGCCTAGCGCCCGGCTGCAGATCAGCGAAGGTTTGAAGGATCTGGCGACCAAAAGAGCTGCCCAGGAAGCGAAATCGCCGAAATTGGCAGCAAACTGAGGCCATTTTCGGTTAAATTGCGCCCTACTTGAGGCTTGCCCGCTGGGCCGGACGACATTGCCATGGCGCGGCTGCTGCTGCTGAACGGACCGAATCTGAACCTGCTGGGCTCACGCGAGCCCGGACTGTACGGCCAGGAGACGCTGGACGCCATCGTTGCACGCTGCACCACCCTCGCCCGCGAGCTGGGCCATGAGCTCACCGCCCGGCAGAGCAATGCCGAGCACGAACTGGTGGAGCTGGTACAGAAGGCCCCTACCCTGGGCACCGACTTCCTGATCCTGAATCCGGGCGCCTTCACCCACACCAGCATCGCGCTGCGCGATGCCATCCTGGGCGTGTCGCTGCCCTTCATCGAAGTGCACCTGTCGAACGTACATGCGCGGGAGGAGTTCCGTAGGCATTCGTATTTCTCGGACATCGCCGTAGGCCAGATCATCGGACTCGGGCCCCTGGGCTACGAGCTGGCGCTGCGCGCGGCATCCGCCCGGCTGCAGGCCGGCACCGCAGCGCGCTAAGGCGCTCAGCATCCACCTCATTCAAGTTTTTGCGCAGGAGTGCCCATGGATATTCGCAAGGTCAAGAAGCTGATCGAGCTGCTGGAGGAGTCCGGCATCGCCGAGATCGAAATCAAGGAAGGCGAAGAGGCCGTGCGCATCAGCCGCATGCCTACGGGCAATATGGTGCCGCAGTACATCGCCGCACCCGCGCCGGTTGCCGCTCCCGCGGCGGCAGCACCAGCAACTACTGCGCCGCCGGGCACGGTTCACGCCCGCCGCAAGGATGACGAGAACATCATCCCGGCGCCGATGGTCGGCACGTATTACGCCGCCTCCTCACCCACCACCAAGCCCTTCGTGCAAGTGGGTGATGAAGTGAAGGAAGGCCAGGTGCTGTGCATCATCGAGGCGATGAAGATGATGAACCAGATCGAGAGCGATCGCGCCGGCCGCATCACCGCCATCATGGTGAAGAACGGCGAGGCGGTGGAATTCGGCCAGCCTCTGTTCGTGATCGAATAGAGATCGAGCAGGCCCATTCCCATGCTCGACAAAGTCGTCATCGCCAATCGCGGCGAAATCGCGCTGCGCATCCTGCGCGCCTGCCGCGAACTGGACATCAAGACCGTGGCTGTGCATTCCACCGCGGACAACAATCTCAAACATGTACTGCTCGCGGATGAAACCGTGTGCATCGGCCCGCCGCCCTCGCCGCTGAGCTACCTCAACATGCCGGCCATCATCAGCGCTGCCGAGGTCACCGATTCGGTCGCCATCCATCCCGGCTATGGCTTTCTCTCGGAGAACGCCGACTTCGCCGAACGCGTGGAAAAAAGCGGGTTCGTGTTCATCGGCCCCAAGGCCGAGACCATCCGGCTGATGGGCGACAAGGTGTCGGCAATCAATGCGATGAAGAAGGCCGGCGTGCCCTGCGTGCCGGGCTCGGGCGGACCGCTGGGCCAGGATCACGACGAGAACCTGCGCATCGCGCGGCAGATCGGTTATCCCGTGATCATCAAGGCTTCGGGCGGCGGCGGTGGCCGCGGCATGCGCGTGGTGCACGCCGAAGCCGCGCTGCTCAATGCCATCAATGTGACCATGCAGGAAGCGCAGGCGGCCTTCGGCAATCCGCAGGTCTACATGGAAAAATTCCTGGAGAAGCCGCGGCACATCGAGTTCCAGGTGATCGCCGACAATCATGGCAATGTGGTGCATCTGGGCGAGCGCGACTGCTCCATGCAGCGCCGCCACCAGAAGGTGATCGAAGAGGCGCCCGCACCAGGGCTTTCCGCCAAGGTGCGTGAAAAGATGGGCGAGCGCGTGGTGGAGGCCTGCCGGACGGTGGGCTATCGCAGCGCCGGCACCTTCGAGTTCCTCTACCAGGACAACGAGTTCTACTTCATCGAGATGAACACGCGCATCCAGGTGGAACATCCCGTGACGGAGATGATCACCGGCGTGGATCTGGTGAAGACGCAGCTGCTGGTGGCCTCGGGCGAGAAGCTGCCGTTCACGCAGGGCGACATCCAGTTCCGCGGGCACGCCATCGAATGCCGCATCAATGCCGAGGATGCGCGCACCTTCATGCCCTCGCCCGGACTGGTGAAGCGCTGGCATGCACCGGGCGGCCCGGGCATCCGCGTCGACAGCCATGTGTACTCGGGCTACACCGTGCCGCCGAACTACGACTCCATGGTGGCCAAGCTGATAGCGCACGGCGAGAACCGCGACGCCGCCATCGCCCGCATGCGCAATGCGCTGGTGGAACTGGTGGTGGAAGGCATCAAGACCAACACGGCGCTGCACCAGGAGATCCTGAGCCACACCGCCTTCAGTGAGGGCGGTCTCGACATCCACTACCTGGAGCGGCGGCTGGGGCTGAAGTAGCTCCGGCAGCGGCATGGCCGGCTATCTCTCGCTGCGGGTCGACCTGGCCGGCCTCGATGAGCTCGAGGCCCGCATCGAAGCTGCCGAGGCGGCGCTGTTCGATGCTGGCGCGTTGTCGGTCACGCTCACCGATGCGGTGGATGATGCCATCCTCGAACCTGCGCCCGGCGAAGTGCGGCTGTGGCCGCAGACCGTGCTGCAGGCCTTGTTTCCGGCCGGGATGGCGGATGCGGAACCCATCGTCGTGCTGGCCGGCGCGCTGGATCTTCCGGCCACGAGAATCAGCGTCGAGCACATCGCCGATCGCGTCTGGGAACGCGAGTGGCTGAAGGATTTTCACGCCATGCGGTTTGGACGCCGGCTGTGGATCGTGCCCAACCACGAACCACTGCCCGAAGATCCTGCAGCGGTGAGCGTGCGGCTCGACCCGGGACTGGCCTTCGGCACGGGCACTCACCCTTCGACCGCGTTGTGTCTTGCCTGGCTGGATTCGCTGCTGCCTGCGCAGGCGACGGTGATCGACTATGGCTGCGGCTCGGGCGTGCTGGCCATTGCCGCTGCCATGCTGGGCGCAGGCAGCGCGCAGGCCTTCGATATCGACCCGCAGGCGCTGATCGCCACGCATGACAATGCCGTCGCCAACCACGTGGAAAACATCATTCAGGTCCACGACGCGGCCTCGCTGCTGAAGGCGCCCGTGGATGTCGTGCTGGCCAACATCCTGGCCGGCACATTGATCGAACTGGCGCCGCGGCTCGTGGCGCTGCTGAAGCCCGGTGGACAGCTGGTGCTCGCGGGCATCCTCAAACAGCAGGTGCATGAGGTGCGGGCCGGTTTCGCGCCATGGCTGGAGCTTGGGGTATTCGCAGAGCGCGAGGGCTGGAGCGCATTGTCTGGCACACTGCGTGGCGTGCCGGCATGAGCAACATGTTCACCACCTGCCCCAACTGCAAGCTGCATCTGGCGGTGACAGCGGTGGATCTGCGTGTCGGCCAGGGTTACGTGCGCTGTGGCCGCTGCGACAAGGTCTTCAATGCGCTGCTGTCGCTGAACGAGGATGTGGATCGCGACAAGCAGTCGGGTGTGACGGCCACTGGCACGACCACCGTGCCCGCGCTGGAGGAAGGAGCGCAGGTGGATGCGGTGCTGTCGGCACCTGAACCAATACAACTGCCCGGACCCACACCAGATCCGACGCCAGAGCCCTCTCCAGAACCAGAGCCAGAGCCCACGCCTGAGGCGCTGCTGGAACCTGAGCCCAGGCTCGAGCCTGAACCTGCGCGGCCGACGCCCGACCCGGAACCAGAGGAGTGGGCCAGGTTCACGGCCATCCGCCCCTCGCAAATGGCCGATGTCGATGTGGTCGAAACCATGGCCACGGGCACCTTCGAAACCATCGTGCTCGAAGGCGACGGCTTCCTGCAGACCGAAGAACACGTCGACGAAGAAGAAGTCGACCAACAGATCCAGCAGTTCACGGAACAGATGGATGCCGACGAGTTGGCCGGTGCTCGTGCACGCCTGGCCGATGAACCGGATGTCGAGGTGCAGGAGCTGAGCGGCGAGGAAGTCATCCT
>DATNCK010000257.1:0-11298 GCA_035571575.1 Steroidobacteraceae bacterium
TATACGTACGAAATTCAAAATCGCCATCGAGCGCTTTGACCTGCTCGATGACTTCAGGCTCCACCTTGGGTGGATAGCCGCCCACCTGCAGCAGCGCCAGTACCAGCGAGGTGAATTCGTGGCCCAGCGGCAGGCCGGCAAAGCGGATGCGCGGCGCCTCGCCCGGACGCGCCAGCGCGAAGCTGGGCGCCCGTTCCTTCGCATCACGCTTTTCGCTAACGCTGACGCGCGAGGAAACCGCGCGGATATCCGCCAGCAATTCCAGCATCTGACGCGACTCGGCCGAATCATCGACGAATGCCGTGATTTCCACATCGCCCGTGAGGCGCGTGAGGTATTGGCCCAGCTGTTCTTTCAGATCCTGTTCGAGCATGCGGATTCTCCGTGCGGTATCGCCCTTCGATCAGATCTTTCCGACGAGATCGAGCGAAGGCTTCAGCGTGCTGGCACCCGGCGTCCACTTGGCCGGGCACACTTCGCCCGGATGCGAAGCCACGTACTGCGCGGCCTGCACCTTGCGCAGCAGTTCCTTGGCGTCGCGGCCGATGCCGAGGTCATGTATCTCTTCGACCTTGATCTCGCCCTCGGGATTCACGATGAAGCTGCCGCGCAGTGCGAGGCCTTCTTCTTCGATCAGTACACCGAAGTTGCGCGCCAGCGTGGCGGTGGGGTCGCCCACCAGCGGGTACTGCACCTTCTTGATGGTGTCGGAGGTGTCATGCCAGGCCTTGTGCGTGAAATGCGTATCGGTGGAAACACCGTAGATCTCGACGCCCAGCTTCTTGAACTCGCCGTACTGCTCGGCCAGGTCACCCAGTTCGGTGGGGCAGACAAAGGTGAAATCCGCCGGATAAAAGACGAATACCGACCACTTGCCCTTCAGATCCGTGTCTGAAACCGGCACGAACTTGCCGTTGTGGTAGGCCGTGGCCTTGAAGGGCTTGATTTTGGTGTTGATCAACGACATGTCGGAAATCCTCCTTGAGGGGATTGAGTGGACGGTGAGGGCGGACAATACGGGGTCGGGGTCATGAATGGAATTCGATTGTTCTTATCGGATCAATAGAGGGCGTCTATGGAATCGGGGCTGTAACGCTGCACCATGTCGCAGCGGCGCCAGCTGATAACGGTGCGTCTATTCATTGGGGAAACCAACGATGTGCCCGCCGAGGCCTCGCTGGGGGCTCTCCAGGGGCTATCGACACGCCTCAAGGGGTGCGCCGGGTTGGCACGCGCAATGCATCGTCAGAACTGAAGGGGGCTGACAGAGGAGACTTGATCATGACCGCTCGTACTACAGATTCGCTGATGAAGAGCCTGATGTCCCTGCTGGTCACGGGTGCCGCCATCCTGCTGGTAGCGCTGCCGGCCATGCTCTCGCCAGCGGCCTGATATCGGCCGCCGTTACGGCCCGGGATGCAGTTCGAGCTGCGGCAGATCCTGCTGAGCCAGGCCCTGCAGCTCGCCGCCTACGCCGAGCAGCGCCGCCTTGCCGGCTTCGAGCTGCTTCTCGCGCCGCGCCCAGCGCTGCAGCGTCTGGCTCTTTTCCGCCTCAAGTTCATCGCGCATCCGCTGGAAGGCTTCGAGCACGGCTTTGAGCTTCTGCGCAAACTGCGCTGAGGTCACGTAGTCGTACACCGCCTCCATCTTCTCGCCTTTCCCGGCGGAGACCAGTCGCTGTTTGTGCACATCCAGCAGGCCGGTGCGCAGTGCTTCGCCCAATTGCACGGCGACTGACCAGACCGCCACCCACACACCGTCCACGAGACCGAACTGCGTGCCAGCCATCCATTCCTTCGGAATGGCAGTTCCTGTGGTGATGAGCACACCCACGTCGGCGCCAGACTCACGCATGTCATCCTTGAGCTTGGCCAGCCACTGCGCGTTCCATACCGAGGCGCGCTTGGTCTCCCACAACAGCAGACCGGCGCGCGTGCCGCTGCGCGCATGCACATGATGCTTCACGTCGCCGCCGCGTTGCCCCTTCTTGACCTCCTCGACGATGTCGAGCGGGAACGCACGGCGCAAGGCCTCTTCCAGCGCCAGCTCGAGCACCTCGCCCTGCAGCTGCTGCGAACCCTGTTCGGCGCGCCGCTGCATGTCGGCCATCTGTGCCGTCATGTCATCGAGTTTCTTCTGCAATTCGGCATTGCTCAACGCAGCGCGTTCCTGTTCCTGGGTGCGTACCTGCAGCTCGCGCTGCGCCAGTTTGGCGTCTACCTGGCGCTGCACTTCCAGTGTCAGCGCATCCTTTTCATCCTTCAGTTTCTGGCGCTCCTCACGCAGTGCCAGCTCCGCGGCACGCAGCTGTGAGAGTTGCTGCTGCGCGGAAGCGAATTGCTGCTGCAGGGCCTCGAGTTGCTGGCGTGATGCCTGCTGAGCCTGATCGTTGGCCAGCCTGGCCTGCTGCAGAGTCTGCCGTCGCGCCTCTTCCACGGCCTGCTTCTGCAGTTCCTGCTGCTCGCGTTCGCGCTGCTGCGCGCGCTTGTCGGAGGCGGAGCGTTCCTGCTCGCGCAGGTGCATCAATTCATCGGCGCTGGCTGCTTCGATGCTTTCCAGCGCGTGGCGCGCAAACCCCTCCTGCAGCGAGAACTCGTGTTCGCACTTCGGGCAGGTGACGCGTGCGTCGGGATTCAGGACCAGCTTGGAAACATCGGCCATGCGGGCAAGCATAGCGCCAGTCCGGCATACTGTAGGGGCGTTTCCACGGAGTGCGAACATGGCAAAAAACAACACCTGGGCGGCGCTACTCACGACGCTGCTGTGTGCGAGCTGGAGCATGGCGGCACAATCCCCCGCGCCGGCCGGCCAGGCCATACCGGCGACGCGAGGCGCGCAGATCGAGGCCGAGCTGGTGGCGAAATACGGCCAGGCACAGCAGGCGAGGCTGCATCGCGGCATCGCGCAGGTGGCTGCGTTGTGGCGCGGCGAAGACGGCAACGTCGATGTTTTTTCCGGCTTCGTGCGCGACAACTTCATCGCCGACCCCAAGGCACTCGATGCCCTGTTCAATCGCTACCAGCACAATCTCGAAGTGGTGTTCGGACATTCGCAGGAGATCCACCGCGAATTGAACACGCCGTCGGATCTGGATACGGGTCCGATCGCGCCCTACGATGAAGTATTCGCCGCCTGGGATACCTCCGCACATGTGCTCGACGACATGTTCGAGAACAAGCTGGCCTTCGTCGCATTGCTGAATTTTCCACTGACCTCGCTGGATGAGCGCACACGCCAGGGTGCGACGTGGACGCGCCGCCAGTGGGCCGACACCTTCCTCGCCGAACGATTCCGGCAGCGCCTGCCCGCAGATGCCAACCAGGCCGTCGCCGAAGCCTATGCGGCTTCCGATCGCTACATCGCGCGCTACAACATCTGGATGCATCACCTGGTGGATGACAAGGGCGGCCGGCTGTTTCCGGCCGGCAAGCGGCTTCTGTCGCACTGGAACCTGCGCGATGAACTGAAGGCCAACTACGCTGACAAGCAGAGCGGTCTGGCCAAACAGCGCGCCATCCAGAAAGTGATGGAGCGCATCGTGACGCAGGAGATTCCCGCCGTAGTCATCGACAATCCGCTGGTGGACTGGAATCCGTTCACCAACACCGTGGCGCGTTCGTCCGTGAATGACGTGCCTGCCGGTGCCCCTGCCCCTGCGCCACTGCCGGCTGGCGCCGTGAACGCCGCCCGCGAACCTGATCTGCGTTACGCGACCTGGCTGGCGAACTTCCACGCCATGCAGGTGGTGGACAAATACTCACCCAGTCAGCCCACCTACATTCAGCGCATATTCGAGAACGACCGGCAGCTCTCCGAAGCTCGCGTGCAGGGCATGCTCGAACAGGTGCTGGGTTCACCGCAGGTGAAAGCGGTGGCAGCACAGATCGAGAAACGGCTGGGCCGCAAGCTCGAGCCCTTCGACATCTGGTATTCAGGTTTCCGTCCCGGCGCGGGCCGCAATGAAGCCGATCTGGATGTGCTGGTATCCAAGCGCTTCCCCACGGCGGAGGCCTATCAGCGCGAGATCCCCACCCTGCTGCGCAGCCTGGGTTTCACACCCGAGCGCGCCGACTATGTGGCGCGCCACATCGTGGTCGATCCGGCACGCGGCTCGGGTCATGCCATGGGCGCGCAGATGCGCGGTGAGCCGGCTCATCTGCGCACGCGCGTGGAGCGCGACGGCATGAACTACAAGGGTTACAACATCGCCGTTCACGAGATGTGCCACAACGTCGAGCAGACCTTCTCGCTGAACGACATCGACTACTACGCACTGCATGGCGTACCCAATACCGCATTCACCGAGGCGCTGGCCTTCACCTGCCAGGATCGCGATCTGGAGCTGCTGGGTCTTTCCAAGCCCGATGCGAAGAGCCGCGCACTGCAGACGCTGGAAACCTTCTGGAGCACCTTCGAGATGAGCGGCGTGTCACTGGTGGACATGCAGGCCTGGCGCTGGATGTATGCGCATCCCAATGCCAGACCCGCCGAGATGCGCGAAGCCGTGCTCAACATTGCGCGCGAGGTGTGGAACAAGTGGTACGCGCCGGTGTTCGGCGTGCGTGATGTGACGCTGCTGGCCATCTACTCGCACATGATCAACAACATGATGTACCTGCCGGACTATCCCATAGGTTTCATGATCGCCTTCCAGGTGGAGGCGCAGATGGACAAGTCCGGCGACTTCGGCAAGGAGTTCGAACGCGTGGCGCGCATCGGCTCCATCGCGCCGGATCTGTGGATGACGCAGGCCACGGGCCGCCCGGTGGGGCCCGAGGCGCTGCTCGAAGCGGCGGGCAAGGCGCTGACGCAGCTGTAGCCGCCAAAGGCACGGATTATCTGCATGCATGCGTTTCGCGCCGTTGCGATCATTCTGGCTTGCGCTGGTGTTGCGCCAGCCCCGGCTCAGAACAGCACGCCGGTTGAGCTGCACATCGAGCCACTGCGCGGCAACCTGCAACTGCTGCACGGCGAAGGCTCGAACATCGTGCTGTCCACGGGACGCGACGGCGCCTTGCTGGTGGATGATGAGTACGCGTCGCTGGGCGAGAAGCTGCGTACCGCGCTGGCCACGCTGAATGCAACGCCAGTGGAGGTGGTCATCAACACGCACTGGCACAACGACCACACCGGCAACAACGAGGCTTTCGGCCGCGATGGCGCGCGCATCATCGCGCAGACCAACGCCGGCAAGCGCATGCACGCCGACCACACCATGTCGCTGTATGGCCTTCAGCCGGCGTATCCGCGCATCGCCTGGCCGACCACCTTGGTGAAGAAGTCCCTGCGCCTGCGCCGCAATGGCGAACGCATCGATTTGCTGCATATCGGCCCTGCGCACACCGACGGCGATCTGGTGGTGTTCTTCCGCGGGCAGAATGTACTGGCCACGGGCGATCTGTTCGTCACCGGTGCCTACATGCCGCCCTACTTCGATGATCTGAATGGCGGCACTGCCGAAGGCATGATCGCCGCCAGCGAGCGCCTGCTGGCACTGGCAAACGATCAGACATTGATCGTGCCCGGTCACGGCCCGGTGACGGATCGCAAGGCGCTGGCCCAGTATCACGACCAATTCGTCGCTATCCGCACCCGCATCCTGGAAGAAATCGCCGCCGGCACCAGCGAGGAGACTGTCGTGGCAATGCATCCTGCCGATGGCTTCGCGCCTCGCGGCCGCGGCACCGATCGCTGGGTGCGTATCCTCTATCGCGAGTACCACCACTGATCGGACGGCGTATGATCCCCTCTCCAACAAGAAGGGGGTTGCAGGGATGAAACTTCGACAATTGCTGGGATGCGCGCTGCTGGTGTTCGCCGCCGCGTCCGCCTCGGCGCAGGACGGGAAAACCGTCATTGCCAATGCCTCGAAGGCCATGGGCCTCGACGGCTTGAACTCACTGTACTACTACGGTTCGGCCAAGACCTTCAGCATCGGCCAGAACAACAACGCCAACCAGCCCTGGCCACAGACGCCGGCCAATGACTATGTTCGCGCCATCGACTTTACTGTGCCGGCTTCGCGCGCCACCTGGAAAACCTACGCGGCACCGGTCACTGGCGGACCTGCGACGCTGCAGAACGGGCAGCAGAACATCACGCCGACTTCACCGGGCGGCTGGAACAACCAGCTGGAGATCTGGACCACGCCCTGGGGATTCCTGAAGGGCGCGGCGGCCAACAACGCAACCGTGCAGGCGCAGACCGTCAACGGCAAGCGCGTGCAGGTCATCACGTGGATCGCGCCGCTCAAATCGCCGGGCGGAAAAGACTATAAGGTGGTCGGCACCATCAACAGCGATGGGCTGGTGGAAAAGGTGACCACCTGGGTGGAACAGAATGTGTTCGGCGACCAGCAGGTCGATACCAGCTACAACTACTATCGCGACAACAATGGGCTGAAGTACCCCACCGAGATCGTGCAGGTCCGCGGCGGCTGGCCCACGTTTACGGCGCAGATTCTCGCGGCTTGGGCCAACCCGCCGAAGCTGGCAGAGATGATGGCTGTTCCACCGCCGCCTGCCGGCGCACCGGGAGCGGGTGGCCCGCCTCCCGGTGGCGCGCCTCCCACGACGCCTTCCGAGAAACTGGCTGATGGTGTGTATCGCATCCACAGCGCCTACAACTCGCTGGCTGTGGAATTCTCCGACAATGTGCTGCTGATCGAACCCGGTCCGCAGAGCGAGGCGCGCACGCTGGCGGGAATTGCCGAAGTGCATCGCCTGTTCCCCGGCAAGCCCATCAAGTACGGCGTGATCACGCATCATCACTTCGATCACACCGGCGGACTCGAAGCGGCCATCGCCGAGGGCATCACCATCGTCACGCCCGAAGTGAACAAGGCCTTCCTCGAGAAGGTTTTCTCCGGTCCGCGCACGCTGGCACCCGATGCACTGGCGAAGTCCGGCAAGAAGCCGGTGATCGAAGGCTTCAAGGGTGACAAGCGCGTGTTCCAGGATGCCACGCGCACCGTGGAGATCCACGTGATCAAGGGCCTGCCTCATGCCGACGGCCTGGTCGTCGCATGGCTGCCCAAGGAGAAGATCCTGGTGTACGCCGACATGTTCAACCTGCCGACGGCGGCCGAACCGGTGCCCAATCCGCAGATCATCGGCACGCGCGTGTTCTACGAGAACATCCAGCGCCTGAAGCTCGATCCGGAGAAGATTCTCTCCATCCACAACCTGAATCCGGACCGGCTCGCGACGCTGCAGGACATCAAGAGCTCGCTGGGCATCACGAACTGATGCCGGAGAACCGGCGGGCTATTTGCCCGCCGGTGCCGGTGTCGCCGCTGCCGAAGGTGCCGCAGCCGGGGCACCCGGCGGCACGAAGCCCGGTGGCACCTGGTCGATGATCTCGAACAGGCGCCAGCCCTTCCACGCACCCTTGGCATCACGCTTGAGGATGTGCGCGTAACGTCCCTTGAACAGCGGTGGCTGTGTCGCCGCATCCGCCATGCCGATGGTGTACACGCCACGTTCATAGGCCAGATCGCCGGCGACCTTCAGTTCGGAGGTATCGAACCGCATCAGCAGCTTCACGCCCGGCGGCATCGAGGTCTTCAGCGACTGACGCCAGGCCTCCTTGCTGGTGATCTCGGTGCCCACTGAGGCCTGCACGAGTACATCATCTTCGTAGTTCGCCAGCATGCCGTCGTAGTCACCGGCATTGAAGGTAGTGACGATATCCGCGAGCACCTTCTTTACTGCAGCCTCGTCCGCCGCCGATGTGCTCGCACCACCGGGCTGGCAGGCTGCGAGCACCAGCAAGATGCCCATCACTGCGGGCACTCTGTTTATCACGCGCATCGACATCTCCCTGTCAGCCGGCTATTTCGCCGGCTTCTTCTCTTTCGATTCAACGTTTGGATTGAAGTGCTGCGCCGCCTGGCTCTTCGCCACATGATCCCAGTGCTCGGCAATCTTGCCGTTCTCGATGCGATACATGTCGAAGTGCGTATTCGCGTAGCGCTGGCCGGGCTTCTCCGGATCATCCTGCCAGCTCACCACCGCAATCGTCACCATGTCGCCTTCGGCCATGACGGAGATCACCGGAAAGTCGAGCAACGGCTTGAGCGGCACTGCGGGCCGGGTCTGCTTGATGTACTTCACCAGTGCATCGCGACCGCTGACCACATTGGGATTGTGCTGGATGTAGCCGGGCGTGAAGTACTGCTCGGCCATCTCGGTGTGGCCGCCCTGCACGATGGCACGGTACATGTCGAACACCAGCTTCTTGTTCGCCGCCAGTTTCGGGTCACTGCTCTTGAGCAGCGCGAGCTGGTCCGGGGCGGCAACCGGCGGGATCTGCGCCTGCAGCGCGTTGGACAAGCCCATTGCCAGCGCCGCGCAAATCAAAATGTGTCGTGGATTCATGTTCTACCTCTTATTGTCTTCTGTCCGCCTTACCCTTGAGCGTAGAGAGGTAGGTTGGCAAGTGCAACGATTCCAGGCAGAACCCTGATACCGAGATGATGGCGGCCGATTTGAGAGTCGCATCAAATGGTTGTACAAGGCTCAGGGCTTAGAGTGCCCGGGTCCTGCGACAATCCTCCATGCATACTCCTCTAATCATCCTCGATTTCGAAGCCACAGGCCTCAGGCCCGAGCAGGGCGACCGGATCACCGAAGTCGGCCTGGTGCGCATCGAGGACGGACAGATCACTGCCCGCTACCAGTCATTGGTGAACTGCGGGGTGCGGGTGCCTGCCTCGATCACCGCCTACACCGGCATCTCCCAGCAGATGGTGGATGCTGCGCCCTGTGCGCGCGACGTGATACGCGAGGTCGTCGACTTTGTCGGCGACACCACCCTGGTGGCGCACAACGCCGGCCTGGACCAGCGCCTGCTGCAGCGTGAATGCCGTCATGCACGCGTGGGCATGCTCATCGAACCTTTCATCTGCTCGATGCGGCTGGCGCGTCGGGTATACCCGCAGCTTCAGAGTCACTCACTGGGCGTGCTGGCGAAGAAACTGGAGCTGCGCAGTTGTGGCGCGGCGCATCGGGCTGCAGCCGATGCCGAGCTGACCGCCGAACTGATGCTGCGCATGTGTCGGGACATCACCGCGCGACACAGCAGTGTCGCGCTCAACGCCTGGATGCTGCGCGGCCTGATGCACACGCCGGTGGCGGAAGTGAACACCCGGCTGGAAAGACTCTGCGCCTGATCACGGCAGGGTCGTCGTCATCAGGCGGATCTGCTGACCGCGTGCATTGAGCAGAATCTGCTCGCGCCATACTCCCGGCTTGCGCCCGCCGAGCTGCTGCTGGATCTGCGGCATCGAATCTTCGAGACTGCGCCCTGCCACGATCTCGCCACTTTGCAGCACCCTGCCCGCGGCGTCGCGCACCAGCCACAATGAATGTGGCGTGTCGCTGTTGTACTGCTGCGGAAAGTACTGGATCAATACCTCCGTACCGGGGTCATTGATCTGTGGTGCGACCATTGATTCAGCGCGCCGCAGCTGACCTCTCGCCGCCCCCGCCGCGGCATTGTCAGCAGCCGCATCGGCGCGGGATTCCTGCGCCACGTCCTTTGCTGTGCTGATGGATGAAGCCTGTTGCCGCTCCGGGGCGGGCGCGGCGGGCGCGGCGGATGCGCGCTCGGAGGGCGCTGGCGCAGTCGGCGCAGACTCCGCCTTTGCCGCGGGCGGTGAAATCGCTGGCTGCGCTTCCGGCCTCGGGATTTCCAGTCTCGCTTCAGGCGCGGCCTGAGTGCTGGGCACTTCGCCAGGCAGGCGATGATCCATCTGCCGCCAAAGCACTACCGCCACGCCAATTACCGCAATACCCGCCACGGCGCGCATCATGTAGCGCGAGTCATTCGCCACCGGCTGCCGCCGACGCGCGGCGGCTTTCGCTTCGTCCAGAATCGCACGCCGTACGGCATCACCGGGCCGCCCCGCCTCATCAGCACTGGCGCGCCGATACGCTTCGGCCAGCTGGTCGGGCTTTTCTTCCTCTGCGCTCATGGTGCGTGGTCCCGCAGCAGGGCCTTGAGTCTGTCGCGCGCATAGCGCAGCCGGCTCTTGGCGGTTTCAAAGTTCGTGCCCGTCACGCGGGCGATGTCCTCGACGCTGAGCTCGGCTTCAGCCTGCAGCACGAAGGCCTCTCGTTGTTCGCGCGGCAGGCGATTCAGCGCAGTCAGTATGGCCTGCCCCTGTTCGCGGCGCTCACTGAGCAGCACGGGTGAAGGGCTTTCTTCATCCATCAGGCGCGCGGCCAATGGCTCTTCATCTCCCACCGCGGCATCGAGGCTTTCAGTGGCATGCTCGGCACGGTGCCGGTCGATGACGCGATTGCGCGCAATGGTGTACAGCCATGGCAGGAACCGCCCATCGGCGCGGAATTTCGGTGCCTCGCGGGTCACGGCGAACCACACCTCCTGCATCAGTTCTTCGGCAGTGCTGCGATCGCGACATTGACGCAGCAGGCAACGCCACAGCGGCAACTCGTGTCGCGCATACAGTGCTTCGAAAGCGGCAACGTCACCCGCGGCATAGCGGGCGACGAGCGCTTCATCCGAGGCTGCCGCGGAATCCATCCGCGGCATTATCGCCAAAGATCCGTCGGGCATCAGGGATCCGGCACATACCCGGACTGCGCATCCGGAAAGGGATCCGGCCGGCGCGGCGGCGGCCGACGGATCACGCCCATGGCCACCAGGTTCTCGTAGCTGTCGTAGC
Organism: Steroidobacteraceae bacterium; assembly: GCA_035571575.1. Taxonomy (GTDB): domain Bacteria; phylum Pseudomonadota; class Gammaproteobacteria; order Steroidobacterales; family Steroidobacteraceae; genus ZC4RG30. The sequence goes on from DATNCK010000257.1 coordinate 10,691, forward strand.
GGATGCGGATGACCTCGTCCGGACGCGAACTTTCGCGCTCGAACTCCACCTTGGTGATGGGGGAATACTCACGCCGACCGTGGCCCGTACCCAGCGACTGCGCCCGTTGACGCTGCGCCTCATCCTTCAGGCTGCCGGCCGCGCGCGACTCCTTGCGCGCCAACGATTCCTCTGCGGGGGCCGAAGGCGCACCGGCTGCGGAATCCATCGCCGCTGGAGGCACTTCCATTTTCGGCGCGGGCACTGGCATGTCGAGCCTTTCCATGGGCTGGTAGACCTGCTCGACGCGCTCGCGAAACAGCGCCAGCCCGATGATGCCCACGTTGGCCGGCCGACCCGTACGCGCCGCATAGGAATTGGGGATCGATGTAAACGTGAACGCAGCGATCTGCGAATCGCTCTTGCGCCAGCCCGCGATCCCGTAGCTGGCCCAGGAATCGAACACGTATCCGCTCTGATCGACACCGGCGGTCTCGCCGGTGAGCACGTTCACACCATCGACAGAGGTGACCGCCAGCAGTCGGCGCCCATCCTGGCTGTGGATCTGGATGGCGTAGTGCGCGCCGGGACGCCCGGCCACCCACACATCGCCACCGTGACGATAGGTT
>DATNCK010000258.1:0-2963 GCA_035571575.1 Steroidobacteraceae bacterium
CGTTCATGAAGAAATTGATGTTGCTGGGCAGATCGCGCTTGCTAATGCCGGCATCATGGCGGGCCAGTGCCAGCAGGAAGCTGTCCCTGCAGCTGTGCATGTGGCGTTTCTCCAGCGCGTAGCGCACGGTATTGCTCTCCGCCGAGCAGGCCCCTCCCAGCGTGTCGTGGCGGCCGCAGGTGTCCTGCACGATGCGCAGCATGGAGCGGCCACGATTCGACCGCAGCACCGAACCATTGGTGAGGTAGAGGTTTCCCTGCGTCTGGATCGTGGTCTGCGCGCTGTAGTGCTCGTGCGTGTCGGCCGCATTGTAGAAAAGCGTGTCCACCGCCTGGTTGCCCTCGAGGTCCACGATCCGCAGCAGGTGCCCGGCTTTGACTATGCCCATCCAGGGTTCGCCGGCCGGTATCACCGTGTCGATCAATGCGCCGTTGCTGCTCATGCCGCTACGTAGCGCTCGGTGTTGACATAGCCGCGCTGGTTTTCCGGGCAGCGCATGCGGCAGGGATCATCCTCGGCCACCGCGCCCCTGCGCCACGCCTGCAGCAGTACTTCTGGCGGCGCGTATCTCGGGGTGCGTGCCAGGGGGTGTGGGCCCGCATGCAGGATGACGATGCAGTCCATTTCGAAGCGCAGCTCCACAGCGCTGCCTTCCCGGCAGTGGTCGCCCTGCAGCTGCAGCGCGCCACCTTCTCCCACCGTCACCTTGCTGAAGAAATTGATGTTGGCCACCAGGTCGCGCTCGCCGAGGCCGTACTTGCCCATCTCCACCAGCATGGCATCGCGGCCGCTGACGTAACGCTCGTTGCGCTGCACCTGGTAAGAGGTGCGCCCGTAGCGCGCCTCGATGTCGGCGGCGTCGGTGAGGCCGCACAGCGGGTCGTGCCAGCCACAGCTGTCGGCCGTAATGGCGCACAGCACACGCCCCATGTCCGAGTAGCACACGCAACCCGCCGTCAGGTGCGCAGTGTGCTGCGCCTTGAGCGTATCGGCCATGTTGTAGCGTTCCAGTGGTTGCTCATGGCTGTAGAAAAGGGCCGCGACATTGGCCTCTGACGCGCGTGCCGTCATGCGCAGGGATACCCCACGACGCAGCACGCCGGACCAGTGCGCGCCGCCGCGCAGTGCATGCGTCCACAGGGGTTCTACTGCGTCAGGACTGCCTGCCATTCCTCAACTCCGCACACTTTTCGACGAGAGAACACGAGTGCAAGGGACATACCAACCATTTTGGTGCCGCCGCTGCGCTCAGGGACGGCAGTACGTTGCGCATGTGGCACTCTTTCGGGGCGTTGCACCGGTAACGCGTGTCGCCATGGTGCAAGCCGACGCGTCGCCAAGCATCCCAGGCGCGCTCAGGGGCTTGAGGCCATGGGCATGCGGCTTGCAGATTCGATCGGAGAAATGTGCATCTAGGGTTCCGGCCGAGCGATCGGTGCTGGTCCGAGAGAGGCAGTCCTGGCGGTGTTGCGATACCAAGTACGCACCGGGGATACACGGCGGGACAAAAGCCCGGGAGATGGGTGATCTACACATATCGACGCACACTCGAGGAGATTCCTATGTCTCGGATGATTGGCAGACTGGCCTGGTCCAAGTTGGCCTGGACCATGGTGGCGGCATTGGGTCTGGCAGCGCAGCCGGCGCTGGCTGCACCGAAGACCACATTCAAGGTGGCCTGGAGCATCTATGTCGGCTGGATGCCCTGGGACTACGCTCAGCAGAGCGGCATCCTCAAGAAGTGGGCTGACAAATACGGCATCAAGATCGAACTGACGCAGATCAATGACTACGTGGAGTCGATCAATCAGTACACCGCGGGCAAGTACGACGCCTGCGTGATGACCAACATGGACATGCTGACGATTCCCGCGGCTGGCGGCGTGGATTCCACCGCGTTGATCGTGGGGGACTATTCCAACGGCAACGACGGCGTGGTGCTCAAGGGTGCAGGAAAGAAGCTTGCCGATATCAAAGGGCAGTCCGTCAATCTGGTCGAGCTGTCTGTGTCGCACTATCTGTTGGCGCGTGGGCTGTCGACAGTGGGCTTGAAGGAACGTGACATCAAGGTCGTCAACACTTCGGATGCGGATATCGTCGCGGCATACGCGACGCCGGCAGTCACTGCCACGGTGACCTGGAAGCCGCAGCTCTCTGAGGTCATGAGCCGTCCAGGCAGCTCGCTGGTGTTCGACTCCAGCAAGATCCCTGGCGAAATTCTCGATCTGATGGTGGTCAACTCGGCAACGTTGAAGGACAACCCGAAGCTCGGCAGGGCGCTGGTGGGCGCCTGGTATGAAACCCTGGCGCTGATGCAGGCCAAGGATGCCAAGGCCACCGCTGCGCTGACTTCCATGGCCAAGGCGTCGGGCACTGACCTTGCCGGCTTCCGGGGCCAGCTCGCCACCACCTTCCTGTATTCCACGCCCGCTGCGGCCGTGACAGCGACCACCAGCCCCGACCTGATCACCAAGATGGATCTGGTGCGCAAGTTCTCCTTCGAGAAAGGATTGCTGGGTGCTGGTGCGAAGAGCGTCGATGCCGTGGGCATCGCGTTTCCCGGGGGCAAGACCCTGGGCAATCCCAAGGCGATCACCATGCGCTTCGATGACAGCTACATGAAGCTGGCAGCGGACGGCAAGCTGTAACGACGCGTCGAGGTGCGCAGGCTGATCAATCAGCGCCCAGCGCGTGGCGAACGCCTCGTGCTGGGTGCGCTTCCCTTCATCGCGCTGTTGCTGGTGTATGTATTCGCCTCGCAGCTGCGGCTGGCTGCCAATTCCGGAGACAAGCTGCTGCCTTCTTTCGGCAGCATGGCGCATACCTTCCATGAGTACGCGTTCACCGAGGATGCACGCAGCGGGCAGTACCTGTTCTGGGCCGACACCTGGGCCAGCCTGAAGCGCATCGGGGCGGCGCTGCTCATCAGTGCCAGCTGCGGGCTGGTGTTGGCGCTGGGCATC
>DATNCK010000259.1:0-3412 GCA_035571575.1 Steroidobacteraceae bacterium
TGGATGTCGAAAGCTGCCTGTGGCTGGTGGCGCAGGGGTTCGATATCAACACGCGCGACAGGAACGGCCAGACCGCTCTGCATAACTATGCCCTGTGGAACAACGCCGAAGCGGTGAAGACATTGCTGAGTCATGGCGCGAACCCCGACCTGAAGGAATTCAACTACCAGGCCACACCGCTGGGACTCGCCTTGCACCATCGTCACTGGTCCGTGGTGGAAGTGCTGGCACCCATTTCAAATGATGTCTTCGATGTCTGCCGCACCGCCGACGCCGACAGGCTGCAGCAACTGCTCGCGCGCGACCCTTCACTGGTGCGGCAGTCCACTCCCATTGGCAACACGCCCCTGCATACTGTGAGCCAGGCTCGTCAGGAAGGTCCGGATATGGAGGCCAGCGCTGCCACCATCGATCTGCTGTTGCGACACGGCGTCGATCCCCATGCACGCAACAATCAGAACAAGACCGCGGCAGAGTGGTATCGCCAGATGGGAATGGATGAACTGGCGGACTACCTGATGGAACACACGCCGTCATGACCGACAACAGCATCGCTCCCATCCTGCTCAGCGCTCGCCTGCGCCTGCGCCCGCACGTCCGGGCCGATTACCCGGCGTGCAAGGCGTTGTGGCAGCACCCGGCAACCATCCGGTTCACTGGCGGCGTGGCGCAGAGCGATCAGGACGTGTGGTTCCGCCTGCTGCGCTATGGCGGCATGTGGCCGTTGCTGGGCTATGGATTCTGGGTGTTCGAAGACCGGGTCACGGCGCAATACCTGGGCGAGGGCGGCCTGCTGGATGCCAGGCGCGGCATCGTGGGATTGCAGGACATTCCTGAAGCGGGCTGGGCGGTGACACCAGAAGCCGGCGGTCGGGGTATCGCCACTGAAGCGATGAGTACTGTGCTCGACTGGGTCGACACGCAGCACACCATCGATCGCACCGGCTGCATCATCGACGCGGGAAATGCACCGTCGCTGCGTGTTGCTTCCAAGCTGGGGTATCAGGAGACCGGTCGTCCCTTGTTTCGAGGAGCGCCCATCGTGCTGCTGCATCGACCGAGGAGGTAACAAGAACACCGCGCAATGCCTTGACTAAAGAGATCAGCCGGTGCTTCATTTCATTGCTTCCACCCAAACGTCCGGCACAAGGACGTGGAGATCCCGCACATGATGTCATTCCATCCCTACGGCACACGTTGGCCAACGGTGCGCCGCCGCGAATTCATCACCTCTGCGGCAGGACTTGCCACGCTGCTGGCTGCACAGGGGCGTGCAGCCTCTGTAGGTACGGCACCGATTCCCGCGGCGATACCGGCCGTGGACTGGTCGGGAAAACCCATCACACTCGCCGGTGCGGATGTGAAGGATCTGCGTGCGCGCCTGGGCGGTGGCGTGCTCATCGCACAGGATCCCGAGTGGCAAAGTGCACGCAAGATCTGGAACGGGGCCTTCGACCGCAAGCCGGCACTCATCGCACGCTGCCGCAACACGGCCGATGTGGTGGCAGCCGTGCAGTTTGCACACGCGAACAAGCTGCTGACGGCCGTGCGTTCCGGCGGCCACAGCATCTCAGGACAGTCGAGCGTGGACGGCGGCATCATGATCGACCTGTCGCTGATGCGCGGCATTCGGGTCGATGCCAAAGCCAAAACGGCCAGTGTCGATGGCGGCGTGCTGCTGGGTGAGCTGGATGCCGCCTGCCAGGCGCAGGGGCTGGTGACGACACTGGGCACGGCTGCGGACACGGGCATTGCCGGTCTCACCCTGGGCGGCGGCCAGGGCCGGCTCATGCGCAAGTTCGGGCTCACCTGCGACAACGTGCGCGGTTTAGAACTGGTCACTGCCGATGGCAAAGTGCTGAATGTCAGCGCGCAGCAGAATCCCGATCTCTTCTGGGCGCTGCGTGGCGGCGGCGGCAACTTCGGCATCGTCACGCGCTTCGAGTACCAGCTGCATGCACTGGCGCATCCGGTCATTGCAGGTTCGCGCGTGTACGCGCTGGATCAGACGGCCACCGTTCTTGGCGCAGTGCGCGACATGATACGCGGTAGTTCTGATGAGCTGTGCCTGTCGTCAGGCATCTCGAACATGCCGGCCGGTACTTCGCCACTTCCGGGTGGACACTATCCCACCATCGAGTTCATTCATTGCGGCACCGCCGCCGACGCGGCCAAGGCGCTGGCGCAACTCGACAAGCTCGGCAAGCCATTGCTCGACGACATCGTGTCGAAGCCGTACGTGAAGGCGCAACTCGGGGCATCCGGTGCGGCGCCTCCGGCTTTGCCGCCAGGGCTGGGTGTGTACGTGCGATCCGGGTTCCTGAACGAAATGCCGGATGCCTTGATCGGTGAATTCATCCGCGTTGCCAAGGCGGCGCCGGCCTGGTGGGATGGCATTTATTTCGGCTGGCAGAGCGGCGCCGTCGAACGCGTCGCACCCACCGCTACGGCCTACTGGAATCGTGGCTCCCAGTTTGAATTCATCCTTAGCGCGGTATGGACCGATCACACCCAGGACGCCGCCAATGTGGCGCTGATGGAGAAGACCTGGGAACCCATGCAGCCGTATACGCGTGGCTACTACGTCAACACCGAGCCTTCTGCGACGGAGCAACGATTGCGCGCGACGTATGGCGACAACTACTCGCGCCTCGTGGCCATCAAGAATCGCTACGATCCGGATAATCTCTTCCGTCGCAACGCCAACATACGACCGACGGGGAAGGCGTAGCGCGGGCCTGCACAGCGAAGATCAAGCGCACCCGGAATTGACAGCTGTCGCGCCACGACGACAGCTGTAGGACAAACCTGAGCCACGATTCTCGCGTGCTCCTATCAGCCACTGTAGCGATGAGCGGTAGAACTAATACCGTCAACCGACAGTGATTTGGAGCATCGATATGAATGACTCGAAAACCCCGAAAATCGTGGTAGGCGTTGGTCTCGCCGCCATCTACGCAGTGGGTCTCACCGTCCTCACGCTGCGCGACAGGAATCATGAAGTCGTCGCACCGGCGTCCGACGTACCTGCAGCGCAGGTCGCCGAAGCCGCTCCTCCTGCGCCGCTGCCGCCGCCGGTAGATACGGCCAGCACCGTAACTGAGCAGCCTGCTGCTGCCCCTGTAGCAGCCCCGCCGGTAGTTGCTGCGGCCAAGACGCAGAGCAAGGAGCAGAAGAACGCCACGGTGGCGGCTGCTACTCCGGCCAAGCGTGAGGTCGCGAGGTCGGCGCCTATCGCTGCTGACACCGGCCCCGCCAAGGAGCCTGTGAGCTCTGCGGGCGCGGTGGCGTCATCGGCACAGCCCGAGACTGCGGCTCCTGCCAGCGACAGCCAGGCCCCGGCAGAAGCCACGCCTGCTGAACCCACCCCTCAGGTGGCAGAGGCTCGCAATGGCGAATCCTCGGAGCAGGT
>DATNCK010000260.1:0-2172 GCA_035571575.1 Steroidobacteraceae bacterium
ACAGGTGGATGAGTTGGAAGCGGCCCGCACTGTGGTGCAGCAGGTCGAGTCTGTCCCCGAGGCAGGCAAGTATGCCGCCAATGAAGTGACCGCTGCGCACGATGCGCTGCGTAATGCGGAGGAGCTGCAGCGCAAGGGCAAGTCTCACAAGGAGGTTGCAGCCGCGGCCTATATCGCGCGCCGTCATGCGGACATTGCGGCCGAGCAGATCGCGCGCGGCCAGGCAGAACAGAAGACCAGCCAGGCCGAGGCGGACCGCCAGCGTGTCGTTCTGCAGGCGCGAGAGCAGGAAGCCGCCACCGCGCGTGTGCGCGCGGAGACGGCACAGCGCTCTGCCGAGCAGGCGCAACGCAGCGCTGAGCAGGAAACAGCGGCGGCGCGTGTCCAGGCCGAGCAGAATGCCCAGCTCGCCGAGCAGAACGCCGCCAAGGCCAGCGCCAATGCTGCGGCGTTGGCTGAACAGTTGCGTGATCTGCAGGCCAAGCAGACCGATCGCGGCCTGGTGCTGACGCTGGGCGATGTGCTGTTCGACAGCGGTCAGGCCTCCTTGAAGCCTGGCGCCATGGGCACCCTCGACCGGCTCGCGGCATTTCTCAAACAGACCCCCGATCGTTCGGTGACGATTGAAGGTCACACCGACAGCATGGGAGCAGACAGCTACAACCAGACGCTGTCCGAGAACCGTGCCAATTCCGTGAAGGCCGCGCTGGTGGCAAAAGGCATCGATGCCCAGCGCGTCATCGCGGTGGGCAAGGGCGAGACCACGCCGGTGGCCAGCAACGATGAAGCTGGCGGACGGCAGCAGAATCGCCGCGTCGAAATCATCGTCTCCAATCCTCCGTCGACACCACCAGTCGCTTTGGGCCGCTGATCCCCCACGGCCCTGCCTGGAAGCCCCGGTCTACGGATCGGGGCTTTTTTATGGCGTCCCTTTAACGCACATCTTCGCTCTCTGCACTAAACTTCAGTTTAGTCGCTAGGTCGATTGCTCACCTTTAGTATCCCGATAAAGGCGAGCCATAACCAAACGCTGCAGGTCAGACAGCGTCCCGACGCAGCGAGCACGGAAGCTGCGCGTGAGCATGCGGCTCGAAGGGAAGCAAGATGCGATTCGGAAAGTTTCTGCGTGCCAGCAGCTGCGGCGCCCTGGTCCTGAGCCTTGTCTGCAGCGTGGCGATGCGTTCGCAGCCCTCTGAGGCTGCCACGAATGCGCAGGCTGCCGGCAGGCCCAGTGTCGATGCCTATCCGGGCGCGAGCCACGTCCCCGATTCGCAGACCGGCTGGCAGCAATTCCTCAATGGTCCCGATCAGGATGCGCCTGTCGATGAGGCGCAGGGCGGTCGAACGGCCCGCGGCACGCCCATCAGCCCTCGTCCCGAAGAATGCTTTCCCGCCGAGACGCGCAATCTGTTTGCGCTGATGGATCAGGTGCCCACCGGTCCCAACGGCAAACTCGAACCCTTCGCCTGGGGCAGGGGCGCCATCGATCAGAAGGGACGTGACGGCATCCGCGGTCAGAACACGTGGATTCTCTGGGGTGAAGGCAACGAGGCCTTCTGGGGCTGGCTGCAGGAGCAGGGCTACGGCCTGGTGGATTTCATGGTGATGCTGGATTCGCGCAAGCGCGGCACGCGCTTCCGCGACACCGGTGTGATGAACCAGCCCGGCATGAAATCCAGCGCCACGCCGCTCCTCGGCCTGTATCTGGATGAGGCCGATGGTGACGCCATCACACTGCAGCAACCTGCCACCGACATCGACGCTGAAACAGGCCAGCTGGCCCGCAGGCCGCAGCCCCCGATGCGCGGCGATCACCCCAGCCAACTATTCGTCCCCGGCGATCCGAAGCTCTATGACGAAGTACTGGCCCGACTGCCGCAGGATGGCGTAGATCCGACGATCTACGGCTACGCCAGTGGTGTGGTCGGCCTGCGGCTGTTTCCCAATCCGGACTTCTTCGGCAACACATCGGCTGCGAAGCAGGCGCGCCAGTACTGGAACGACAAGGTAGTGAGGCCTGGCAGTGATGCCTACTACGACCGCGGCAGCCGAGTGCAGGCCGATCCGGATCTGGTGCGGCCATTTCGCGTGACCATGTCCTGTGGCTTCTGCCACGTGGGGCCGCATCCGCTGAATCCGCCTGCGAATCCGGAAAAACCAGGCTGGGAGAAC
>DATNCK010000261.1:0-8707 GCA_035571575.1 Steroidobacteraceae bacterium
TCTCGTCAACAAGCGCAGCAGGGTCATCGTTCAGGGCTTCACCGGCAAGCAGGGCACCTTCCATGCCCAGCAGTGCCTGGCCTATGGCACCCGCATCGTCGGCGGCGTCACACCAGGTCGCGGTGGCACGCAGCATCTCGACCTTCCCGTGTTCGACACCGTGCATCGCGCCGTGCGCGATACTGCGGCCAACGTCAGCATGATCTACGTGCCGGCGGCTTTCGCCGCCGATGCCATTCTCGAGGCGGTGGACGCCGGCATCGAGCTGGTGGTGTGCATTACCGAAGGCATTCCGGTCAACGACATGGTGCGCGTGAAGAGTGCGCTCACCGGCTCCTCATCGCGGCTGATCGGCCCGAACTGCCCCGGCATCATCACGCCGGATGAATGCAAGATCGGCATCATGCCGGGCTTCATCCACCAGCGCGGCTGCGTGGGCATCGTGTCGCGTTCCGGCACGCTCACCTACGAGGCCGTGCACCAGACCACGGCCATCGGACTGGGCCAGAGCACCTGCGTGGGCATCGGCGGCGATCCGGTGCGCGGCATGAATTTCATCGACGTCATCGAGCTGTTCGAGCGCGATCCGCAGACCGAAGGCATCGTGATGGTGGGCGAGATCGGCGGCAGCGATGAAGAAGCCGCTGCGGCGCATATCGCACGCTTCGTCACCAAGCCCGTGGTCGCATACATCGCGGGTGTCACCGCGCCTCCCGGCAAACGCATGGGTCATGCCGGCGCCGTAGTGGCTGGCGGCAAGGGCACTGCCGCCGACAAGTTCCGCGCACTCGATGAAGCTGGGGTGCGCACGGTGCGCAGTGCGGCCGAATTGGGCACCGCAATGGCCGAACTGCTGAACGTGCGCGCCAAGCGCCGTGCAGCGGAGTCGCACATCGACGAACGTCCGGCATCGATGCGCCCGCGCTCTGGCGGCAAGAAGGCCAGGAAGGCGAAGCCAGCGAAGAAGGCAGCGGCGACAAAGCAGAATGCGGCAAAGCGCAAGGTGGCGCCGAAGGCTGCGCCCAAGCGCAAGGCTGCAGCGAAGCGCAAAGCGGTGCCGAATCGCAAGGCAGCATCAAAGCGTGCCGCCCCGCGCCGGCCCGCGCGCAAGAAGTAGTCCAGGTGCCAACAGGCCCCGGGTCTGAACGCAGCGGCCTTCGTATCGCATTGGCCCAGCTGGACCTGCTGGTCGGCGATGTACAGGGCAATGCGGCGCGCGTACGCGACTGCGCCCGCCGCGCGCGTGCGCTGGGCGCCGATCTGGTGGTATTCCCCGAGCTCACTCTTTCCGGTTATCCGCCGGAAGATCTGCTGTTTCATCGCGGCCTGCGCATCCAGCTGGAGCGCGCGCTGGAGCAGCTGGAGCGCGACGTCAACGACACCGCGAACGACCTGCCTGCACTGCTCGTGGGCTATCCGGAGTACGAGAACGTCGATGCGGAACTGCGCATCTACAACTCTTCCCGGCTGCTGGTGCGCGGCCAGGCTTCGGTCAACTACCGCAAGAACTGCCTGCCCAATTACCGCGTCTTCGATGAGAAGAGATATTTCGAGCCCGGGCGTACACCCAGCGTGGTCACGCTGGGTGGTGTGCGCCTGGGCCTGAGCATCTGCGAAGACATCTGGGAGCCTGAACCCGCGCAGGCGGCGCTTGCCGCAGGCGCCGAGCTGCTGCTGGTCATCAACGCCTCGCCCTACGAGCAGCGCAAGCAGCGCGAGCGCGAGCGCGTGATCCGTGAGCGCATCAGCGAGAGCGGCCTGCCCGTGATCTACGTGAATCTCGTCGGCGGGCAGGACGAGCTGGTCTTCGACGGCCGCTCCTGCGTCATCGATGCCGGTGGCAATGCGGTGCTGCGTGCGCCTGCCTTTGAAGAGTCCTTGACGACCATCGATGTGGCGCACGATGCAGCGGGCCGTTTGGTCCTGCGCGCCACCGCACCCGATGCCGTCGCGGCCGAACTCGGGCCCGAAGAGAGCGTCTACGGTGCGCTGGTGCTCGGCGTGCGCGACTACGTCAACAAGCACCGCTTTCCCGGCGTGGTGATGGGCCTGTCCGGTGGCGTCGATTCCGCGCTGACCATGGCGATCGCCGTGGATGCGCTGGGTGCCGATCGCGTGCAGGTGGTGATGATGCCCTCGCGCTACACCTCGCAGATGAGCCGCGACGACGCGGCCGCGCAGGCGCGCACGCTGGGCGTGGCCTACAGTGTCATCTCCATCGAAGACATGTTCGCCGCTACGCTCGCGGCGCTGGCCGAGCAGTTCGCCGGTCGCAAACCCGACACCACCGAAGAAAACATCCAGGCGCGCTGCCGCGGCGTGCTGCTGATGGCCATCTCCAACAAGACCGGCCGCATGCTGCTGACCACCGGCAACAAGAGCGAAATGGCCGTGGGTTACGCCACCCTGTATGGCGACATGAATGGCGGCTTCGCGCCCATCAAGGACTGCAGCAAGATGCTGGTCTACCGGCTGGCGCGCTACCGCAACGAGCTCGCGCACCGTCGCGGCGAATATGCGGGCGCGGATGTGATTCCGCAGCGCGTGCTCGAACGCGAACCCAGCGCCGAACTTCGGCCCGACCAGAAAGACACCGATTCGCTGCCGCCCTACGAAATTCTCGACGCGATTCTCGAGGCCTTCATCGAGGAAGATCTGTCCGTGGATGAGATCGTGTCGCGCGGCTTCGATCGCGCCATCGTGGGGCGCGTGCTCGACATGGTGAAGCGCAACGAATACAAGCGGCGGCAGTCGCCGCCAGGCATCCGGGTCTCTCGCCGGGCATTCGGACGAGACTGGCGATACCCCATTACCAACGGGTACCAGGCTTAAGACCAAGAGCGTCGATAGGCCGCACGCCCACGCTACGCATCGCAATTCTTCGGCCTAAGACTGGCACCCAAGGTGGTGGCGTGGTGCTTGAGCGCTTTCTCGCGCGCAAGTTCCGGCGCCAGGCGATGTTCAGCAGTTGGTGACGGTTGCCGGCGCCGGCTGTTCGCGGCGCGCGAGAAAGCGCTCAAGCACCACGCTTCCGCTGACGCGCCCGGGTTAGGGCAACGAAAAGTGCTATCCCCGCAACGTGCGCGCTAGCTTTTGCCCCAGAACTTCCACCAGTGCCCGGCATCCTGGTGAGGCCCGTCGACTGACTCGTTCGGGAAGTTCTCTTTGAACACCTTCTCGGTGTTGTCCGCCAGCTCCTTGTAGTCGAGCTTGCGGTAGCAGCGCACCAGCACGCGCAGTGCTTCTTCGGTGGCCGGCGCGCCGTCGTATTGTTCGATGGCCTGGCGCGCGCGCTGTGCGGCGGCCACCCAGGCGCTGCGTTCCTCGTAGTGGTGCGCCACGACGAGTTCGAAGTCGGCCAGCCGGTTGCGCATGTAGATCATGCGGCGGCGCGCATCGTGCGCGTAGATGCTCTTGGGATAACGCTGCACCACCGTGCGCAGCGACTTGAAGGAATCCAGCGCCGAGGCCGGTGGCCGCTCGGCAAGATTCACGCCCAGCCAGCGTTCAAACGCATAGGGCGTGCGTTCGAAGTCGATCAGGCCTTTCAGATACCAGGCGTAGTCGATGTGCGAATCCGCCGGGTTCTCGCGGATGAAGGTCTCGGCGGCGTCCTTCGCCGATTCCTTCTCGCCCAGTTTGTAATAGGCAAAGATGATGTTCAGTCGTCCCTGCCGCGATTGTGCCGCGAAGGGATAGCGCGCATTGAGCGCCTCATATACCGCAACCGCCTCGCCGTAGTCGTGGGAACGCAGCGCCTTCTGGCCGCGGTCGTACAGTGCCTGCGCCGAGAAGCGGGCGAGGCGCTGCTGATGGCGGTCGCTGGCGCAGCCAGCAAGCACCAGCGTGGCCAGGAGGGGCAGAACTATCAGACCGCGCAAGGCGGTGAAGCGGGCAGACATCAGGGGCATCCGACTAGTATAGACGAATGGGAAAACGCGCCCCGGCAGCCGCAACGGCTGCCCAGATCAAGGAGCATCAGGTGGTACTGCCGCCGCAGCCGGGCGGCACGCGGCTCGATCTGGCATTGAGCCTTGCCTTGCCGCAGTACTCGCGCTCGCGGCTGGCGGCCTGGATCAAGGCCGAGGCCGTGCAGGTCGACGGCAAGGCCGCCAGACCCCGTGATGCCGTATTCGGCGGCGAGACCGTCACCGTGCATGCGCAGCTGGCCGTAGACGATCGCGTCGAGGCGGAGCGCATGCCCATCAATGTAGTGTTCCGCGACAGGCATTTGCTGGTCATAGACAAGCCCGCCGGCCTGGTGGTTCACCCGGGCGCCGGAAATCGCTCCCACACCTTGCAAAACGGCCTTCTGGCGCTGGATCCGAAGCTGGCCACGGTGCCGCGTGCCGGCATCGTGCACCGCATCGACAAGGACACCAGCGGTCTTCTGGTGGTCGCGCGGACACTCGAGGCGCATACCGCGCTGGTCGAGGCGCTGCGCGAGCATCGCGTGCAGCGTGAATATGTGGCGCTGTGCCTTGGCGCTGTGACTGGCGGTGGCACCATCGATGCTGCCATCGGGCGCCACCGCACCGACCGGCTGCGCATGGCCGTGCGAGCCGATGGCAAACCTGCTGTCACGCACTACCGGTCGCTGGAACGCTTCGCCCATCACAGTTTGTTACAAGTGCAGCTGGAGACCGGCCGTACCCATCAGATCCGCGTGCATCTGGCGCATGTGGGTCATCCGCTGGTGGGTGATCCATCGTATGGCGGCAGGCGCCAGCTCACTGCCGGCGCCTCACCCGCCAAACGCGCCGCGCTGCAGGCCTTCGGCCGTCAGGCACTGCATGCCGGTCGGCTCGCCTTCGAGCATCCCATCACTGGCAAGACCATCGATATCAGCTCCAAGCTGCCAGCAGATTTTTCGAAGCTGCTGACAGTGCTGCGTAAAGCCTGAAGCATGGCGGCGCTGCTGCAGTTTCTCCGGCCGGACTGGCCCAAAGTGCCGGGTGTGCAGGCACTGTCGACCACGCGCGCGGGTGGCTCCAGTGCCGCACCTTTTACATCGCTGAACCTGGGCGCGCATGTCGGTGACGCAGCGGCGGCAGTGAAAGCCAATCGGGAACAGCTGCGGATCGCGGCTTCACTGCCGACCGAGCCCGCCTGGCTGACGCAGGTTCACGGTACGTCGGTGGCTGATCTGGACGTGATCGCCGGCGGCGACGACATCGTCGCCGACGCAGCGGTTGCCGCGCAGCCGGGACGTGTGTGCATCGTCATGACCGCCGACTGCCTGCCGGTGCTGCTGGCCGCCGCGGATGGCTCCGCAGTGGCGGCAATTCATGCCGGATGGCGCGGTCTGGCATCCGGGGTCATCGAAGCCGCGGTGCAGGGGTTGCGAGTGAAGGCAACCAGCGGCGTGGCCGTGCTGGCCTGGCTCGGGCCGGCGATCGGACTGGCGCATTTCGAAGTAGGCGAGGAAGTGCGCGCGGCATTTCTGCAGAAGGATCCGGCGGCCGCGCAGTCCTTCACTCCCAATAATTCCGGACGCTGGCAATGCGACCTGTATGGGCTCGCCAGGCAACGCCTGCGCAGCCTGGGCATCACGGCGATTTCCGGCGGCAACCACTGTACCTACGCCGATGCGCGGCGTTTCTATTCCCATCGTCGCGATGTGCAGCATGAAGGCCGCGTCGGCACCGGTAGAATGGCAAGCTTCATATGGCGCACGTGAACACATTGGGATGGATCGTCGGCTTCACGCTGCTGGGAGGCGTGGCCGGCGTGTCGGTGGCCAGCCTGTTCCTGCTGGTACCCGAGAAGCAGCGTTCGCGGGCACTGCCTTTCATGGTGGCCTTCGCCACCGGTGCGCTGCTGGCAGCAGCGCTGCTGGGGCTGCTGCCAGAGGCCGTCGAGCTGGCCGGGCCGGGCGGCTACGGCAAGGTGGGCGTTTCGCTTCTGGCGGGGATCGCGCTGTTTTTCGTGCTCGAGAAGCTGGTGCTGTGGCGCCACTGTCACGAAGACCATTGCGAAACGCATGCGCCGGAGCCCGCTCACGATCCGCATCATCGTGCACCGGGGACCATGATCATCCTCGGCGACACCATGCACAACGTACTCGATGGCGTGCTGATCGCCGCCGCGTTCCTCATCGATGTGAACCTGGGCATCATGACCGGGCTGGCCGTGCTGGCGCATGAGGTGCCCAGCGAGGTGGGCAATTTCGCGATCATGCTGCACAGTGGCATGACCCGGGCGCAGGCCTTCGGCTGGAATCTCTTCGCGGCGCTGGGCTCGGTGGTCGGTGGCGTGGTGGGTTATCTCGCGCTGTCGCATCTGCAGCCGGCGTTGCCCTACGCGTTGGGAGTTTCCGCGGCCAGTCTGCTGTATGTAGCGGTGGCCGATCTCATCCCCGGCTTGCATCGTCGGGTGGGCGCACAGGATTCGGTGTTGCAGGTCATTCTCATCGGGCTGGGGGTGGCGTTGGTGGCCCTGGTCGAGCATCTGCACCCGCACTGAAATAAAACGGCCATTTGAGCCGTAAAATGGCTCTGGCGCAGCGGTAAGGCCTTGATCCGCCGCCAACTGTCCCCAGATCTGGGCGCATGCGAAACGACAAACTGACCAGCCGCTTCCAGAACGCCCTGGCCGACGCCCAGTCGCTGGCCGTCGGACGCGACAACCAGATGATCGATCCGGCACATCTGCTGTCGGCACTGCTGGAGCAGCAGGGCGGTAGCCTGCGTCCGCTGTTCGCCAAGGCGGGCGCCAATGTGCCCAAACTCAAGATCGATCTCGCCGCGCTGCTCGACCGCCTGCCCAAGGTGGAAGGCTCTGCTGGCGAAGTGCATGTCTCCCAGGATCTGTCGCGACTGCTGAATGTCACCGACAAGCTGGCGCAGCAGCGCGGCGATACCTATATCTCCAGCGAACTGTTCGCGCTGGCTGCCGTTGATGATCGCGGCGAGCTGGGCAAGTTGCTCAAAGGCGCCGGCCTCACCAAGGCAAAGCTGGAAAAAGCCATCGACGAAGTGCGTGGCGGTGAGAACGTCAACGATGCCAATGCCGAGGAAAGCCGCGAGGCGCTGTCGAAATACACCATCGACCTGACCGAGCGTGCCGTGAACGGCAAGCTAGATCCGGTGATCGGCCGCGATGACGAAATCCGCCGCACCGTGCAGGTGCTGCAGCGTCGCACCAAGAACAACCCCGTGCTCATCGGCGAACCCGGCGTGGGCAAGACCGCCATCGTCGAAGGCCTGGCGCAGCGCATCGTCAATGGCGAGGTGCCCGAGGGGCTGAAGAACAAGAAGATCCTCGCGCTCGACATGGGCGCGTTGATCGCTGGCGCCAAGTTCCGCGGCGAATTCGAAGAACGCCTGAAGGCCGTGCTGAAGGATCTGTCCAAGCACGAAGGACAGGTCATCCTGTTCATCGACGAGCTACATACCATGGTCGGCGCCGGCAAGGCCGAAGGCTCCATGGATGCGGGCAACATGCTCAAGCCGGCACTGGCGCGCGGCGAGCTGCACTGCGTGGGCGCCACCACGCTCGACGAATACCGCAAGTACATCGAAAAGGATGCGGCGCTGGAACGTCGCTTCCAGAAGGTGCTCGTTGATGAGCCCTCGGTGGAAGACACCATCGCCATCCTGCGTGGGCTCAAGGAGCGCTACGAGGTGCATCACGGCGTGGAGATCACGGATCCCGCCATCGTCGCAGCGGCGCAGTTGTCGCATCGCTACATCTCCGACCGGCAGCTGCCCGACAAGGCCATCGACCTGATCGATGAGGCCGGCGCGCGCATCCGCATGGAGATCGATTCCAAGCCGGAGGAAATGGACCGCCTCGACCGCCGCATCATCCAGCTGCGCATCGAAGAGGTCGCGCTCAAGAAAGAGGATGACGAGGCTTCGAAGAAGCGCCTCGCGGTGCTGCGTGAAACGCTGCGCGAGCTGAGCAAGGAATACGCCGATCTCGAAGAGATCTGGAAGGCCGAGAAGGCCGCGCTGCAGGGCGCCGCTTCGGTGAAAGAGGATCTGGAAAAGGCGAAGCTCGAACTGGATGCGGCGCGCCGCGCCAATGACCTGTCGAAGATGGCAGAGCTGCAGTACGGGCGCATTCCGGAGCTGGAAAAGCAGCTCACGGCAGCGCAGGCCGCGGAACAGCAAGCACCCACGCTGGTGCGCAACAAGGTTACGGAGGAGGAGATCGCGGAAGTGGTCTCCAAGTGGACCGGCATTCCCGTGTCCAAGATGCTGGAAGGCGAGAAGGAAAAACTGCTGCGCATGGAACAGGCGCTGGGTCGCCGCGTGGTGGGTCAGCCCGAAGCGCTGAAGATTGTCTCCAATGCAATTCGCCGCACACGCGCCGGACTTTCCGATCCGCGCCGTCCGAGCGGCTCCTTCCTGTTCCTCGGCCCCACCGGCGTCGGCAAGACCGAGCTTTGCAAGGCGCTGGCAGAATTCCTCTTCGACAGCGAAGAAGCCATCGTGCGTATCGACATGTCCGAGTTCATGGAGCAGCACTCCGTGGCGCGGCTCATCGGCGCGCCGCCGGGTTACGTGGGTTACGAGGAAGGCGGCCAGCTCACCGAGGCCGTGCGCCGCAGGCCGTATTCCGTCGTGCTGCTCGATGAAGTGGAGAAGGCGCACAAGGATGTCTTCAACGTGCTGCTGCAGGTGCTGGACGATGGCCGCCTCACCGATGGCCAGGGTCGCACCGTGGATTTCCGCAACACGGTGATCATCATGACCTCGAA
>DATNCK010000262.1:0-10412 GCA_035571575.1 Steroidobacteraceae bacterium
CAGCTACACGCACAGTCTGCTGGTGAAGGCTGGTGTGGATACCGAACTGCATGTGTGGGAGGGCATGTTCCACGGATTTTTCTACAACATCGACGTTCCAGAATCCCGCGACTGCTTCGACGTGATCGTGGGCTTCTTCGATCGGCACCTGGGTCACCGCACCCACAGGAAGTGACATGCAAGCCATCGATCGCAGGCAATTGCTCGCCGGAAGTGCAGCGCTGCTGCTCAGCCTCCAGAAACTCGCCCGCTCTGCTGAACCACCAGCGCCGCCGGCGATTCCCGTGCCGGCCAACTGGAACAGCGCGCCACGTCTGACCATCTGGCCGGGCAAACCACCAGGCTCGGATTCGTTCGCGCCTCAGCCGCCTCCCGCCAACTGGCCCGCCGCCTACGTTCGGGCGACTGCGATGCCGGAGCTGCGCGTGTTCCGGCCGGCCCGCCCCAATGGTCGCGCAATCCTGGTGATGCCGGGTGGCGCCTACTGGTTCGTATCGGTGGTCAACGAGGGGGCTGAGCTTGCGCCGCGACTGACCGCGCGTGGTTATACGGTCTTCGTGCTCACTTACCGCCTTCCTGGCGAGGGATGGGGCGCACGGTCAGACGTTCCGCTGCAAGATGCGCAGCGTGCCATGCGCGTGATTCGCATGCGTGCCCGGACCTACGGTCTGGACGAGAGGCGAATCGCGGCGTTGGGTTTCTCCGCGGGGGGCCATCTGGCTGCAACCCTGGCGACACGTCACATGGAACGCGCCTATGCCAGGATCGACACCGCGGATGAGCTTGATGCCCGGCCCTGGGCCACCGGCCTGATCTACCCGGTAATCAGCATGCGCGATCCTTTGACTCATGAATTGTCGCGACGCTTGTTGCTGGGAGATGAACCTTCAATCGAACAGATCGATCGGCGCTCAGCTGAGCTGCACGTCGATTCGGAAACATCCCCGCTGTTTCTCTGTCACGCCATCGATGATGAGGCCGTTCCGGTCGAAAACAGCGTGAGGATGATGAACGCAATGCGTGAGGCGCATCGCCCGGTTGAAGCGCACTTTCTGCAGGAAGGCGGTCATGCGTTCGGTGTCGGGCGAGCCGGCGCACCCTCGGCCCAATGGATTGATCTGCTTTGCGCGTGGCTTGATCGCAGCGGCTGAGAGTGCGGGTGGGCCCGGCGGCGCGCCTGTAACAGCTTCGCGACCGCCGGAACCCGGGGGAACTGTTTCCGGCTACTGAAAGTCCGCGCGGAATCTCAGACTCACCGTCCGCGGCGTGGGGCCTTGCCCCGAATTCGGACCCGTGGTGCCGATGAACGTGGGCCCGCGCTGGTCGGCCAGATTGTCGCCAATCACCGCAACCTCGTAACGTCCCGCGCGCACGCCGAGCGTGGCGTTCACCAGCGCGTAAGCATCGGCATACAGCCCGCTCGACTGCAAACGATTGCCGACACGGCCATAGCTCACATTGCCGAAGCCCTCGAGCCCTGCGAACAGATGACCGGTGAAACTCGCGTCGAACCGATAGTTGTGTTGGATGGAATTGACGAGCCGTGAGCCCGGGGTGAACAGCGGAAGCGCCTGCTGCACTGCCGGAGCAACGCGGTCGTACTCGGCCTTGTTGGTATTACCCACCACGCCCAGCGAGAAGCCCGTGATCGGCGTGCGCCACCTGAGCTCATAGTCGAGGCCCTTCGAAGTGGCATCGCCGAAATTGGAAAAGCCATTCACGCCGGCGATGGCACCCGGTGTATTGGTCTGCATGTCCTTGTACTTGGTCTGATACAGATTCAGACCAACCGTGAACGCGCGATCAGTGGAACGCCACTTCAAGCCAGCCTCGTAGTTCTTCGATCGCTCCGGATCCAGCGACACGCTGGCCGGTACACCAGCCTGCTGCAGCGATTGCACCTGCACCTGCGACTGCACGATACCGGCACGAAATCCTGTGGCGGCCGTGAGGAAGGTGGTCAGGTTGTCCGTGGGCAGCCATGAAAGGTTCACGCGCCAGGTGGTGACGTTCTTCGTCGAAGGCAGTGAGCTGGTCGCGTCCTCGAACGTGCGCTTGTCGTGATACTGGCGCAGGCCGACCAGCGGGACCACCTTGCCATCCATCAGGTCGTAGCTCATTTCGCCGAAGAATGCGTAGTTCTTCGTTATCGTGTTGTTGTCCGCATTGATGGCGACCGTCGGCAACTTCAGCTGGTTGGCTTGTGGACCTTGTCCGTCCTGGTACGCGCCGCCAACTACCCAATGCCAGGGACCTGAGCCGGTGGAATTCGCGCGCAGTTCTTCGGCGAACATCTTCGGAAAGAACTGACTGGAGAAGAACCCGGAGGGCGACAGCGGTATGTTGATACCGAAGCTGCCTTCCAGATTGCTGGTGGCGCTGGTCAGCGTGAAGTTGTCGAAATCGACGGTGGCCGAAAGACTCCACAGCTCGAAGTTGCCATTCGCAAAACTGTCCTGACCTGCCGTGTTCTGGAAATAGGGAGGATCCACTGACGCCGTGAATCCCGTGAACTGCTGCCGGGGACGGAAACGCCAGTACTGACCGCGCAGACTGATGTTGTCAGCCGGGCGGAACAAGGCCACGACCCGCACGTCATCGTTCTTGGTTCCATTGACGCCCTTCTCGTCCGGTGTGCCGTCATACGGACCGAAGTACGCATCTGCCCACCCAGGGTTGTAAGAATGGCCACCGCTGATGCGCAGCGCGAGGCGATCCTTCACCAGGGGGATGGATGCCGCGGCCGCCATGCCGTAGTTGGCCGAACCGGCGCCATTGGTGGTGCCGAGTTCCGCCTCACCGATGAACTGAAAATCCGTGAGACTGGGATCGCGCGTACGGAAAATGAACACGCCGCCAGAAGATCCCTGACCGTAGAGCGTGCCCTGCGGACCACGCAGCACTTCCACGCGATCGATATCCAGAAACCGCACTGGAGGCGCAATGCCGAAATTGGTGACGATGAACGGGACGTCATCCAGGTAGTAGCCGATTGGCGAGTCGCCATTGGCGTTGCTGCCGCCAGCGCCGCGCAGGTTGTAGGAACGTGATGCGGCGGACTGCCTCTGCCCTTCAAAGGCGCCAGGCACGGCACTCACCAGATCGCCGATGCTGGTGATGTTCTTTTCCCTCAGTTCCTCGCCGTTGAAGGCCTGGATCGCCAGCGGCACGGACTGCAGGGACTGACTGCCGGTCTTCTGGGCAGTCACCAATACCTCTTCCAGTTCCGCGGAATCTGCGGCCTGGGCCTGCGCGCCGCCGATCATCAATGACGAAACAGCGATCGTCACAGCCGACTTTCCGTATCTGGACATACCCCCTCCTTGTTCGTTTCAGGGAGCATATACGCAAACGTTTGCATAAACTAGCCAGCATGATGCAGGCGCGCAGCCGCCGGACTCGCCTATACCCCGGTTCTCACCACTGAAAGCGCTTCAATGAAGGGCCGTACCGATGCGCCTGATCGAAGCGAGACTCATCCAGATGACCTTGGCCTTCCCATCCAGCGCATCATCCGGCACGCAGCCGTGATAGCGACTGTCCTCGCTGTTGTCGCGATTGTCCCCCATGACGAAATAGCAGTCCGGCGGAACGATCTCGGGATTACGCGCGTTCGGCACGTCGGGCGCGCCGAACAGAGAGCTGTTGATGTCGGGCATTTCGAGCATGCGATGACCGACGCCGCCCAGGTTCTCTTCCAGCAGTACCGCGTTGTTGCGCAACAGGTTGGCGTTTTGGCGGTCTCTGTGATCCGCACGATACGGGCCCATCGGCTGGGTGCCGACCAACTCACCGTTGATCCAGACCTTCTCGCCGTTGACGACGATGCGATCGCCGGGCAGGCCGACGACTCGCTTGATCCAGTGCTCGCCTGCAGCCCACGGCGGACGGAATACCACGATGTCGCCGCGCTGCGGAGCACCCAGATCGAGAATCTTCATGCCTACCTGCGGCAGCCTGATTCCGTAGCTGAACTTGCTGACCAGGATGAAATCGCCAGCTTCAAGCGTCGGCATCATGGACGCGGAGGGAATCCGAAATGGCTCCGCCACTGCCGTACGGACCACGCCGACCAGCAGCAGCACGGGCAGCAATGAGCGCGCCCAAGCCACCGCCCACGGGTCCCGCTGCACCGTGCCGGCCTCGGCGGCGTGCCGTTGCCGGCGCCGCCGAAAGTAGAATCGGTCGAGCGCCCATACAGTCGCCAGGAGGGCCGTAAGATCGAGAAGTATTCCCGTGTAGTCCACTTTTGATCCTCAACAGCAGCGGTTTTCTTGCGCAGCCAGGGACGTCTGGTAGCGTCGCCGCCCAGCGTCAGCACACAACGAGCAGTATCTCGAAGGGAATATTTCTTACGTCCCCGTTCAGCGCGGGTCGAGGGGATGCCATGCGCCCGCCCAATCGCGGTAAAGCGGACCTGGTTCACTAAAGAAGTGCCGCTGCGGACCGATAATTCGGTATCCGGTCGTCCGTTCAAGCACCCCATGAGTCACCGCCGCTCGGTCGAGCTCTCACAGTTCCCTGATTCGCCCTACGCGGACGAACTACGGACCGGTGTCTCGCGACTGCGGTTTGCGCCTGCGCTGGAATCAGCCTATCAACGGCTGCATCTCGAACGAGCGATCACACGAACCAGGGCCTGGAGCATATTGTCCGCCTCCCTGGCCATCCTGTTCACAGTCAATCAAATCCGGACGCATGGTGCACTGCATCCCGTCAGCCTGCTTCACTATGTCGTGGCGCCGCTGGCCCTGCTGCTCGCCTGGCTGCCGTGGAGCCGCTACTACCAATCGCACTATCTGAAGATTGCGCGGGTCGCTTTTCCATTGATCGCGGTGTCGAGCGCGCCGTTTTCGGCGCAGGCCGCGGCACAGGGCCACTATGAAGTCCTGATGCTGTTCGCGCTGCAGGTCGCAGGCACATTCGAATTCTCAGGCCTGCTGTATCGCACTGCATTGACCACCTGCGTTTCGCTGGTGATCGGATTCACCGCAGGCGCGATCATCTGGGCACTGCCGACGGACGCCGCGATCAAATACATAGGCACCATGGGGCTGGCCATATTCCTCGGCGCCGTGGCATTTCGTGGCGCGGAGATCATTGCGCGAACACTGTTTCTGGAAGGCCATCTGCTCGGCGAGTTGCTGGAACGCGATCCTCTGACCGGCCTCAAGAATCGCCGCAGTTTCGATGAGCAGCTGCAGCGCACCTGGATGCAGGCCCAGCGCGATGAACGCACCGTGGCAGTGTTGATGGTGGATGTCGACGAGTTCAAGAAGTACAACGATCTCTACGGCCATCAGGCCGGCGATGAAGCGCTGTGTCGCGTGGCAGGAGTTCTTGCCGAAGCCGGACGCAGGCCTCTGGATCTATCGGCCCGCTACGGCGGCGAAGAGTTTGCAGTCATTCTCCACGATGTAACTGTGGAGCATGCACGCGAGGTGGCCGAACACCTGTGCGTGCAGGTCGCCGCTCTGAACATCGCGCATGGCGCTGCAAGTGCGGCCAGGACGGTAACGTTGAGCATCGGTGTCGCCGTGGCAGAGCCTGTCATCGGCCGCACGGCCAGCGGACTGGTACAGATGGCAGATGAGGCGCTGTATGAGGCCAAGGCCGCAGGTCGCAACTGCATCATCGTCCGCGGCCCTGACCTGCACCGCGCTGCCGACACAGGCGCCTTCATCCTTTCCCGAGGACCGCGCCGCACAGGTGCAGGCTGACCCGGCAGCCGCGCGCCGCCCCACCGCAACGCCAAGCGATTCGGTGCGATTAGTAATTTGATTGCTGTTGGGGGAAGATCGAAGTCAAGGGTTGTGGGAACCATGGTGGGAATGCCGTGACTGTCGCTGAATGAAGGCCGGTGGCACGCGGCGACGATTCCTGAAGTCGGCGGGCAGTCTGCTGGCAACCTCCGCCACGCTGAAGGCGACACAAACGAGGGCTGCCGAGCAGCCCACTTCGTCCCGTGAACTGCTCCTCTGGTATCAAAAGCCTGCAGGCGCATGGGTGGAAGCACTGCCCGTGGGAAATGGCCGACTCGGGGCCATGGTATTCGGCGGCATCACCCGCGAGCGGTTGCAGCTCAACGAGGACACACTGCACGCAGGCGGTCCCTACGATGCCAGCAATCCGGAAGCACTGGCGGCATTGCCCGAAGCTCGACGCCTGATCTTTGCGGGCCGGTATCGCGAAGCCAGCGAATTGATAGGCGCGCGCATGATGGCGCGCCCGATCCGGCAGATGCCGTATGAGACGCTGGGCGATCTGCGCGTGGAGTTTCCAGGTCACGAGGCGGCCAGCGACTACCGCCGCGAGCTGGACCTCGAAACCGCGATTGCAACCGTCTCGTACACCGTAGGCAACGACCGCTTCAGCCGCGAGGTATTTTCCAGCGTCGCGGATCAAGTGATTGTCATGCACGTGGAGTGCACCGGTCCCCGGCGCATCCACTGCACCATTGGAATGTCGACTCCACAGCAGGCTGACGTCTCCACTCCAGGCTCGGACACCGTGGTGATGCATGGCCGCAACGGCGCGGCCTTCGGCATTGCCGGAGCCCTGCGTTTCCAGGCACGCGTGCTGGTACGGACCAGGGGTGGCCGCTGCTTCGCGCGCGATGGACAGATCATGGTCGAAGGGGCCGACTCCGCCACACTCCTTGTGGCTGCGGCGACCAGCTACCGCGGCAGCAAGGACGTCGCGGGCGATCCCGAGCAGATCACGCGCTCGCAATTGGCGCTCGCCGGCAGCAAATCATTCTTCGCCCTCAGATCGGCTCATGTGCGTGAACATCAGCGACTGTTCAATCGAGTAAGACTGAACCTGGGAACATCGGCCGCGGCGAGCCTGCCTACCGATCAGCGCCCCGGAAGATTCCTGCTGGGTGAAGATCCGCAGTTGGCGGCGCTGTACTTCCAGTTCGGTCGATATCTGCTGATTTCCTGCTCTCGTCCCGGCACCCAGCCGGCCAACCTGCAGGGACTGTGGAACGAGTCGATGACTCCGCCGTGGGAGTCCAAGTACACCGTCAACATCAACACGCAGATGAACTACTGGCCGGCGGAGCTCACCAACCTCTCCGAGTGCCATGAGCCCCTGCTGCGCATGGTCGAAGAGCTGGTCGAGAACGGCAGCCGGACCGCCAGGGTGCAATATGGCGCGCGTGGCTGGGTGTGTCATCACAACACCGATCTGTGGCGACAGACCTCGCCCATCGATGGGCCCTTGTGGGGATTCTGGCCCACAGGCGGCGCGTGGTTGTGCACGCATCTGTGGATGCATTATGAGTTCACGCAAGACCGCGCCTTCCTCGCGCGGGCCTACCCGGTGATGAAAGGCGCTGCGCTGTTCTTCATCGACACCTTGGTCGAAGATCCCAGGCGCGGGTGGCTCATCACCTGCCCTTCGCTGTCGCCCGAGAACGTGCATCCCGGTGGAGTGGCGGTGTGTGCCGGACCATCGATGGATACGCAGATCCTCCGCGACCTGTTCCAGCACTGCAGCGATGCGGCGTCGATCCTCGGCATCGACCAGGATTTCATTGGCGGACTTGCCGCGGTCCGCAAACGACTCGCGCCAGCGCAGGTAGGAAGCGCCGGTCAGCTGCAGGAGTGGCTGGAAGACTGGGATCTCGCTGCGCCCGAAATGCACCACCGGCATGTCTCGCATCTCTATGCCCTGTTCCCGGCAGCCCAGATCACCCCGCATGGCACGCCGGCACTGTTCGCCGCGGCCAGAAAAAGCCTCGAGCTGCGCGGCGACGATGGCACAGGCTGGAGCCTCGCGTGGAAGATCAATCTTTGGGCGCGATTGCTCGACGGCGACCACGCCTTCCAGCTGCTTCGAAGGGCGCTGACGCCCGTCCGGTCGGACAGCCCGACGCAAGGCGAGGCCGGAGGAATCTATCCCAATCTCTTCGATGCTCATCCACCCTTTCAGATCGATGGCAATTTCGGCGCGGTCGCCGGAATGGCGGAGATGCTTGTGCAATCCCATACCGGGGAGCTGCAGCTGCTGCCCGCATTGCCCGCGGCCTGGCCCAGCGGCGAGGTGATCGGACTGCGCGCCCGCGGCGGGTTCGAGGTGGATCTCTCGTGGCGCGAAGGGAAGCTTCGATCAGCCACCATCCGCGGGTCGGACGGTTCGCGGTGCGTGGTGAAACATCAGGATCGCAGCGTCGAAATCAGCCTTCCGCGCCGCGCTGCAATCAGACTGGATGGCGCCCTGAAGGTGAGTCGATAACTATTGGCGCCGTACCAGTGCGGCATCACCCCACGTCACGGGCAGCGCCTCATTGTCAGTGCTTCTGCTACGGGTGACGAGCTCGATCAGCCGCACGCCCGAGACATCGACCTCCAGGGCCATGGCTTCGTCGCCCCACTTCAGCGGCGCGCTCTGTGCGAGCTGTCGACCGTCTCCGTACACGGTGAAGGTCACCGTACTCTTCTTGTCTGTCGCGGAGTCATCCACACCGATTCTGGCCGTGAAGTGCTGATAGCCCTCATTGCGGACTTCAAGACGTGAATTGACCAGGATGCCGATGCCGGAGGCATAGGTCTTGTGGGCTACCTGCAGCGTCTGTCCGTATGGTGCGCTGTCTGCGCGTGCGCCACCCCAGCCTGCGTATTGCGGCCGGTCACCAGCGCCGCGCGTGCCACTCCATCCTGCGGATGTGCGAAAAATCGTGGGGTCCGCGATGGAGCGGGTCACACCGTCTACGGCGGGATTCACCCTGCCCGGCTGTTCCGAAAGATACAGCCCATCGGCCAGCACGCGTGCGCCACGCGCGCGAAAAATGAGCGTCTCGCGCGGTGCGGCGTGCACCGTCAGCTCCTTCGTGAACGCAGACTGCTTCCCTGACCACAGCTCCGTGAGCTCCACGGGCCGGTCGGATCGATACTTCAGCTGCGTGGCCTGCAGCACAACATCTTGCGCGCCGGAGCCGCGATTGAAGATCGCGACCGCTTTGTCGCCATTGGCCAGGGTCTTCACCAGGATCTGCAGATCGTTCGAATCATAGGCAACGGTTGCCTGATTTCCCGCAGGGTCCTGATCGAGCGCGATGATTTCAGCGTTTCCCAGGATATCCATCAGCACATCCGGGGTCTTGCGCAGATCCGCGCCGATGAGCAGCGGCGCGTTGAGCATGGCCCAGAGTGCAAAATGGGATCGCGCTTCCATCAGGTGCCCGGCATCGAAATCCCCAGCGCCTATGTAGAGCATGTCCGGGTCGTTCCAGGAGCCGGGATGTGCATAGAGCGCCCGGTGCACGGCGCTGTCGAAGTTCACCAGCAGCCTGCCCCAGGCCGGAGAGATATCGTCACTGGTGCGCGAGGTATTGCCCACGTCCTTCGCCCAGGCGCGCACGTTCGCCGCGCCCCAGATGCACAGCGAATAGATGAAATCCCCATCGGGATTGCTGCGCTCGATCGCCGCGCCCACGCGACGGAACAGCGCCTGGACGGCGGCCACATCCGTGCGGGTGATGGCGCCCAGGTCCATGATGGGGGTCAGTGCCCGCGCCACACCGGCCTTCACCTTTGCCGAGGCCGGGCCGAAATCGCGCAGCCCACAGCCATCCACCTTGATGTAGTCGAAACCCCAGGCGCGGAAATACAGCTCGATGTCCTGTTCGATGTGATCGTGCAGGCCCACCTCGCGCTCCGCGATGCTGCCCCTGGGCAGATCATCGTCCGTTGCACTCCAGGCCTGGGCACAGGTATTGCGGCCCATGTCTGAATAGATGCCGGCCTTCAGGCCCATGGAGTGCAGTCTGTCGGTGAACGGGCGGAACGACGGCGTACCCTGCGCGGGTGGCAGCGTGGAAGGGAACTTGTCCGCGCGGATCATCAGATTTCCATCTGCTGCGCGTCGCCCCGCGGCCCAGCCATCATCCAGATTGATGTATCGATAGCCTTTGCCTGCAAGGCCGCTTTCCACGATGCGCTGCGCCGAGCCCATCACCTTGGCTTCATCGATGGCGCTGGCGAAGGCGTTCCAGGAATTCCATCCCATGGGCGGCACTGCTGCCCGCCCCTGAGCATAGGCAGTCCAGCGACCTGTGGGCGCCAAGGGATCTTTGTGCTGCGCGGCGGCGGCCTGCGCGAACAGCATGCCCGCGCACATTGCTACCAGTAATTTTTTGACGGTCCTGCTCCTTGCGCTATCCATTCTATAGAGTGATAACCAGCAACCATAAGGATCTGTACGCCTTGTTGCCAAGCACATGAAGAGGTGCGCACCATCCCCCGCGATCAGTGCCTGGGATAGCACCATGACAAGAAAAGACCATCGTAAATCCTGGACGCGGCGGCGTGTACTGCAGCAAGGCGCTGCAGCCGGGCTGGGCGCGGTACTTCTGAACTCGGCCCGCGCAGCCCAAGCCCGGGAGGAAAGGCCGAACATCATCTGGA
>DATNCK010000263.1:0-10202 GCA_035571575.1 Steroidobacteraceae bacterium
AGGTCGAAATTGGAGCCCAGCAGGACGGGGTAGTACACATCGTCGATGTAGTAGGCGACGTTCGCCTCGCCGCCGAGGCTGGTGTCCCCTGTGCCCAGTCCGCGGATGAAGGTGGTGACGCCAGGACCGAATGCGCCCTGCGCGCGGCGGAACTGCGCATTGGGCACCACTGCACTCAGATCGGCCACGCTCTTGAGGCCCATGTCTTCCAGGGTTTCGGAAGTCACCGCGGTGATGGCGATGGGCGTGTCCTGCAGGTTGGTGGCCTGCCGAGTCGCGGTGACGATGATCTCTCCCAGCTCGGTATTGTCGGCCGGTTTCTGTTGGGCCAGCGCCGGCAGCGCGGCCAGTGAAATCAGCGTCGCGACGACGCGGCGGATTTTTGTGGACAAGGCTCTCTCCAGGAAAGGTTTGATCCGTGCAAATGCGAAGCCGGCATGAAATCCGGCTGCTGGCCTGGAAAGTATTTGCACATGAGCCCGCTCACTTGTCCGCGACGGCAAATCGTCTTGCCATAACTTGGGTGGAATGCCGATGCGTCGCCGCCACAGTCTCGCGCCGTCGCTATTCGTATATGATCGTCCCGGCATGAAGACGAACGCGTCCCCCGCTGCTGCCGCTCCAAAGCCACGCGTCGTGCGTCGCTCGCAGGGCTTCGTCGACGAGGTGTACGAGCTGATCCGCGCCGACATCATGTCGCTGCGCATTCCACCGGACACGCGCATCTCCATCGATCAGCTGGCAAGGCAGCTGGGCGTGTCGCAGACGCCGATCCGTGAGGCGTTGAGCCGCCTCGAAGCCACGGGGCTGGTCACCAAGCAGCATTTCGTGGGCTATTGCAGCGCGCCGCAGCTCAATCGCCAGCAGCTCGACGGGCTGTACGAAATGCGGCTGCTGCTCGAACCCTATGCCGCGCGCTGTGCGGCAGAACGCATGACCGACGAGCAGATGGGCGTTGTCGTGCAGCTGGCCAAGGCCATGGAGCCGGGCGAGTCGCGCAAGTCATACGATCGCTTTGCGGTGCAGGATTCCGAACTGCACGATCTCATCGCCGAAGGCAGTGGCAATCCGCTGGTGCGCGACGCCCTCGCCCGGCTGCATACCCACCTGCATATCTTCCGGCTGCGTTTCCACAGCGAAGTCACCAAGGAAGCCAGCGCGGAGCACGCCAAGCTCATCACTGCGCTGTCGAAGCGCAGGGCTGCCGACGCCGAGGCCGCCATGCGTGTGCACATCGAGAAGTCCTACAAGCGCCTGCAGGACTACGCGCGCGACAGATAGTCGCCGGCCGGCCTCAAACCGATAGCTATAGGGTTGTTCCCCCTGGTCCGGTTTGACAGCCACCGGTTCATATCCTATAGGATATAGGACAGTCATCTTGGGGGTGCAGCGTGGACACATTCAGCTCGTCGGGTCTGCCGACGCGTACCCGCGTCGCCGCGTGGGCCGCTCAATACTGTGCGCAGTTCGACCGGGCCGAACTCTTCGCCGCCGACCTGGAGCGCTTCGACGCCCAGATCCACATTGGCGCCCTCGCCTCACTGCGCTTTGCGCGCCTGGCCTGCAGCGGCAGCGCCATCGACCGTACCCCCGCCGATGGCATGGCTGCCGGGCCGCACAGCTACACCGTGATCGTGCAGCTCACCGGCACCGGCTCCCTCTCACAGTACGGCCAGCACGCCCATCTGCAGGCCGGGGATCTCGCGCTGTGCGACAACGCCGCGCCGCACGCCCACAGCATGAGCGAGCACTCGGAGCTGATCATGCTGCGCATTCCCGCGGCGGATCTGCGTGAACACCTCCCGGCGCCGGAGCATTTCTGCGGACGCCGGCTGCCTTCCCTCGAAGGCATGACCTGCATCGCCGCGTCACTGATCACCAATCTGTGCCGTCAGACCGACGGCCAGCTGCCACTGGCCGTTCAGGAATGTCTGGCCCGCCAGGTGCTCGAGATGGTCGCGCTGAGCTTCACGCTGGCCTTTGAAAATCTGATCGCCGCCTCTTCGGTGGTAGGCGCAAGACATGCCAAAGCCCGACTCTTCATCGAACAGAACCTGCGCGATCCGGAACTGGGCCCGCGCGGCATCGCCCGTTCGCTCAGAGTGTCGTCGCGCTATCTGCGCATGATCTTCGCCAGTGCCAGCGAGTCGGTGTCTTCGTATATTCTGCGCCGGCGTCTGGAGGAGACGGCCCGACAGCTCGCTGATCCGCGCTGGCGCGGGCGCTCGATCTGCGAGATCGCCTTCGGCTGGGGATTCAACAGCGCGCCGCATTTCAGCCGCAGTTTCCGCGAACGGTATGGCATGTCGCCGCGACAGTACCGCGCCCGTCATGCAGGCCTGCATGGATGCCTGCAACCCGATGTGGCCGCCTGATTCGTCACCCTCGGCGCTGTCGCAGACAGCGCCCGCAAGCCCCGGCTATCAGTTCGTACCGCCCACCGTCATGGCATCGATGCGCAGCGTGGGCTGCCCCACGCCCACCGGCACGCTCTGACCTTCCTTGCCGCAGGTGCCGACGCCTTCATCGAGCTTCAGATCATTGCCCACCATCGATACACGCGTGAGAACATCCGGGCCATTGCCGATCAATGTGGCGCCCTTGATCGGCGTGGTGACGCGGCCGTTCTCGATCAGATAGGCCTCGCTGGCCGAAAACACAAACTTGCCCGAGGTGATGTCGACCTGGCCGCCGCCGAAATTCACGGCGTAGATGCCCTTTTCCACCGAAGCGATGATATCGCCCGGATCATGCGGACCGGGACGCATGTAGGTATTGGTCATGCGCGGCAGCGTCATGTGCGCGAAGGATTCGCGCCGGCCGTTGCCGGTGGACTTCACGCCCATGAGCCGCGCGTTGTGGGCATCCTGCAGATAGCCTTTCAGCACGCCGTTCTCTATCAGCGTGGTGCACTGCGTGGGCGTACCTTCATCATCGATGTTCAGCGAGCCGCGGCGCGCGGCCAGCGTGCCATCGTCGACGACGGTGCAGAACTCACTGGCCACTCGCTCGCCGATGCGATTGCTGAAAGCCGAAGTGCCCTTGCGGTTGAAATCTCCTTCGAGTCCGTGGCCGATGGCCTCATGCAGCAGGATGCCGGGCCAGCCCGAAGCCAGCACCACCGGCATCTGACCAGCGGGCGCCGGCACGGCCTCGAGGTTCACCAGCGCCTGGCGCACGGCCTCGCGCGCCAGCTTCAGCGGCCGGTCTCCCGCCATGAGTTCGGGAAGCGTGTAGCGTCCGCCGGCGCCGGCATAGCCCTGCTCGCGTCGCCCGTCCTGCTCGGCGATGACCGAGACATTGAAGCGCACCAGCGGGCGCACATCGGCGGCGAGCTGGCCTGAGGAATTGGCCACCAGGACGATCTCGTGCACGGCGTGACAGCTGGCCATCACCTGCACGATGCGCGGATCCATCGCACGCGTTTCGCGATCGACGCGCGTGAGCCAGTCGATTTTTTCCGAGTCTTCCATGCTGGCCAGGGGATCGATGGGCAGATACAGCGAGTGACTGGGTTGACGCTGCCAGGCCTGCACGCCCTTGCCGGGTGACTGCTTCGCAATGGCGCGCGCGGCGCGCGAAGCCTCTTCGAGTGCGGCCGGCTGAATCTCGTCGGAATAAGCGAAGCCGGTCTTCTCGCCGGAGATGGCGCGCACGCCCACACCTTCTTCGATGCTGGCGCTGCCTTCCTTGACGATGCCATCTTCCAGCGCCCAGGACTCTTCGCGCGAGACCTGAAAGTAAAGGTCGGCTGCATCGATGGCATGATCCATCACCAGACTCAGCGTGCGGTCCAGCCCCTGATCATCAAGTCCGCCTGGCGCCAGGATGGTGCGGCGGGCGAGGGTCAGGCTGTCCAAAGTCTGCGACATGATGCGTGCCTCTTCATCCATCTATTGTGCGCCCGATGACGCGGTGTTCAAGTACGGGAAATTCGGCGCGTACACGCGCCTGGCGCTCGAAATCGACCTCGCCGATGACGACGCCCTCGCCGGCATCCAGCTCCGCCACCACCTTGCCCCAGCAGTCGATGACGGCACTGTGGCCGTAGGTCTGCCGGCCATTTTCATGCTTTCCCACCTGCGCCGAGGCCACGAGATGGCAGAGGTTCTCCACGGCGCGCGTACGCAGCAGCAGATGCCAGTGGGCCTCGCCGGTGGGTACGGTGAATGCAGCAGAAACGACCAGCAGCTGCGCGCCACCGTCGACCAGGCGCCGGAACAGCTCGGGGAATCGCAGGTCGTAGCACACCACCACGCCCAGCCGCCCGGCCGGTGTGTCGATGACACCAATGTGGCGGCCCGGCACTGTGCCCGCCGACTCACGGTGACTCTCCGCCGCATCGGGCACATTCACATCGAACAGGTGGATCTTGTCGTACCGTCCCAACCGCCTGCCGTCGGGACCGTAGACCAGACTCGCTGCAGCCACCCGCTCCTCTCCCGGCACACGAATCGGGAAGGTGCCTGCCACCACCGTCAGCTGCAACTGCTGTGCGGCCTGCGCCAGCGCGTTCTGCACCGGTCCATCGCCGTCGGTCTCGGCAATGGCGCGCTTGTCCCGCTCGCGCTGCCCCATCAGCGCGAAGTTCTCGGGCAGCACCGCGAGCTTCGCACCCTGGCTGGCCGCCTGCTCGAGCAGCCTGCGCGCGGTGGCGACATTGACGGCCACATCGAGTCCCGAAGTCATCTGTATCGCAGCTGTTTTCATGCCAGCACCACATCATATTGGTCGATTCCGTAGAGGGCTTCCGCCTGCAGCCGGATCGGCCGGCCCACCTGCGTCTCCAGTTCGGCCAGCACCGAGGACTCTTCGTCCTGCAGCCAGCTGACCACATCCTGGTGCGCCAACACTACCAGCTCGTCGCTCTGGAACTGCCGGCTCTGGCGCATCAGTTCGCGGAAGATTTCATGGCTGACTGTTTCGGGCGTGCGCACGAAGCCGCGGCCCTCGCAGGCCGGACACGCCACGCACAGCAGATGCTCCAGGCTCTCGCGCGTGCGCTTGCGCGTCATCTCCACCAGGCCCAGCGGCGAGACGCTGGCGATATGCGTCTGCGCGCGATCGCTGGCCAGCGCGCCCTGCAAGGCATCGAGCAGCGCCTTGCGGTGATCCGGATCCTGCATGTCGATGAAGTCGAGCACGATGATGCCGCCGAGATTGCGCACCCGCAGCTGGCGCGCGATGGTGACCGCCGCCTCGAGGTTGGTGCGGAAGATGGTTTCCTCGAGATTGCGGTGGCCCACATAGCCACCGGTGTTCACATCCACCGTGGTCATCGCCTCGGTCTGCTGGATGACGATGTGGCCGCCGGATTTCAGCGGCACGCGTGCATCCAGCGCGCGATTGATCTCCTCCTCGACGCCGTGCAGGTCGAAGATGGGCCGCGAGGCCTGGTGCAGTTCGATGCGGCCTTCGTATTCGGGCATGAAGGAGCGCGTGAATTCCTGCATGCGCGTGAACTCGGCAGGCGAGTCCACCAGCACGCGGCGCACTTCGGGCCTGAGTTCATCGCGCAGCACCCGCGTCGACAGCGGCAGGTCCTCGTGCACCAGACTGCCGGCCGGGCTGCTGACTGCGCGTTCACGCACATGCGCCCACAACCGCTGCAGGTACATCATGTCGGCGTGCAGCGCTTCCAGGGGCGCACCCAGCGCAGCCGTGCGAACTATGAAACCACCCTTGGCACCATCGCCCTCGCTCTGCGCGCTGAGCAGGCTCACCAGTTCGCGCAGGCGATTGCGTTCGGGTTCGGATTCGATGCGCGCGGAAACGCCAACGCGTGAACCTCGTGGCATGAACACCAGGTAGCGCGAGGGCAGCGATACATGCGTGGACAGCCGCGCGCCCTTGGTGCCGATGGGATCCTTCACCACCTGCACCAGCAGCTCATCGCCCTCGCGCACCAGCGCGCGGATGTCAGCCAGATGCGCCGGTTCGCGCGGTTCCTGTGCATCGTTCACCGGGTCGGGCGGCGGACCGAGAATGTCGGCCACGTGCAGGAAGGCCGTGCGTGCCAGACCGATTTCGAGGAAGGCCGCCTGCATGCCCGGCAGCACCCGCGACACGCGACC
The DNA here is from genome assembly GCA_035571575.1 of Steroidobacteraceae bacterium. GTDB lineage: Bacteria > Pseudomonadota > Gammaproteobacteria > Steroidobacterales > Steroidobacteraceae > ZC4RG30. Next base: position 6,075 of record DATNCK010000263.1, read on the forward strand.
CTTGTACAGATTGCTGACCAGGCCGCGCCGGCTGGCGCGCTCGATGAACAGCTCCTGCAGCGAGCCGTTTTCCAGCAGCGCGGCGCGCATCTCGCGCGGCGCGGCGTTGACCAGGATCTCGATGCTCATCGGGCCTCTCCGTACAGCCCCTGAGACTGCAGCAGTTGCGCGGTCTCGTACAAGGGCAGGCCCATCACTCCGGAATAACTGCCACGAATGTGACGGATGAACACGGCGCCGCGCCCCTGTATGGCGTAGGCCCCAGCCTTGCCCGCCGGCTCGCCACTGGCCCAGTAGGCGCGGATTTCATCGCTGCCGATGTCGCGCATCTGCACCTCGGTGTCGCTCAGCTGCTCGAGCACTGGCGCATCACCGCCCGGCATCGCCAGTGCCACGGCCGTCAGCACCCGGTGTGCGCGGCCTGAAAGGGCCTGCAGCATGCGCCGCGCGTCCTCCTCGTCCTGCGGCTTGCCGAACACCTGGTTATCCAGCACCACGACCGTGTCAGCGCCGAGCACGGCTCGCGTGCCGCCATCGCGGGCACGGCCCGCAAGCGCCTTGCTGCGCGCCAGGCGGGCGGCCAGTGATGCGGGCGATTCGCCCGGCAGCGGCGATTCGTCCATGTCCACGGCAAGCACCACATGCGGCACACCGATCTGCGCCAGCAGCTCACGCCGGCGCGGCGATGCCGAGGCCAGAACAATGAGGGATGGGACACTCATTCGCGATGATACGGATGGCCGTCGAGCAAAGTGACGGCGCGATAGATCTGTTCCGCGAACACCACGCGAACCAGCGCATGCGGCAACGTCAGCGGTGACAGCGACCAGCGCTCATTGGCCCGCTGCAACACTTCCGGCGCGAAGCCATCCGCACCACCGACGAGAAAATCCAGATCGCGTCCATCGTTGAGCCGCTGACTCAGCCACTGCGACAACTCGATACTGCTGCGGGATTTGCCGCGCTCGTCCAGCGCCACCACATGATCGTCGTCGCGCACCGCCGCCAGCAGCCGGCGGCCTTCCTCTTCCATGGCACGCGCGACATCGCCGCTGCCGCGCTTGGCAGCGGGAATCTCCACCAGCTGCAATGGCAGGCGCGGCCTCAGGCGCTGCGCATATTCAGAGAATCCCTGCTGTACCCAGCCCGGCATCCGCTGCCCCACCGCCACCAGCGACACGCGCATGCGGGATGGAATCAGCGTTTCGGACGCTTGGTCGTCCCGGCGGACGCTGGGCGTCGGCGTGCCGGCACCTTGGCTTTGACTTTGGCTTTTGCAGGCGCCCGCTTCGCGGACTTGCGGGCTTTTGTGGCCGCGCTCGAGGGCCGCACGGGAATGGTTTCCCACAGACCTTCCAGTCCGTAGAACTCGCGCACGCGGGGCAGCATCACATGGACGATCACATCGTTCAGGTCTACCAGCACCCACTCGCCGTCGCGCTGGCCTTCGACGCCCATGGGCCTGAATCCGCCGGCTTTCGCCCTTTCCACCACACGATCGGCGATGGAACGCACGTGACGGTCGGAATTGCCAGAGGCCAGCACCATGCAATCGGCCACGTCAGTGACCTTGCGCACGTCGAGCACCTTGATGTTGACCGCCTTCATGTCGTCGAGTGCGGCGACTACGCTCTTGACCAGGGCTGCGCGGGCGGGTGGACGGGAAATCTTGGCGGCTGTCATTGCCGCTGAGCATACCATCCCGTGCTGCGCAACAGCTCGCAGACGCTGTCGGGAATGAGATAACGCGGGTCGCGCCCGCGCGCAATCAGCGAACGAAGTTCAGTGGAGGAAATCTCCAGCTGCGTGACGGCATGCACATAGATACGCCCACCGGTAGCCTCGTGCAGATCGCGCACGGAACCGGTGCCGCGATCGACCATGGCCTCGCCCAGCGGTCCCTGTGTAGGCGCTTTCCAGCCCGGACGATGCGCCACGATCACATGCGCCAGTTCGAAAATCTCGCGCCAGCGATGCCAGTTGGGCAGACCGAGAAACGCGTCCATGCCCAGCAGCAGGCAGATGGCGCGCTGCGGGAATTCCGCACGCAGCTCACCCAGGGTATCCACGGAATACGACAGGCCGCTGCGACGCGTCTCGCGATCATCCACCGTGAAGCCAGCCTGCCCTTCGACGGCGGCGCGCACCATGGCCAGGCGCTCATCCGCGCTGGCCTGAGTCTGCTCGCGGTGCGGTGGATTGCCCGTCGGCAGAAAGCGCACCTCTTCCAGCTTCAGCGCCTCGCGCAGTTCGAATGCGGTGCGCAGATGTCCGTAATGGATGGGATCGAAGGTGCCACCGAAAATGCCCATCGGGCCCGGTGCACGTCCGGCACTCATGCGCGCCTCGCTGCCAGGGGCAACATGATGCGGCCTGCGGCGAATTCAGCCACCACGACGGCCAGTTCGTCCCAGGCGCTGCCCCACTGCCGACCCTTGACGATACGATCCACCGCGGCCATGCGTTCGTCGATATGCGCGAAGAAAGCGCGACCCAGGGGTTTCAGGCGCGCAGCCGCTGCCGGCAGCAGCGCCTTGTTGCGCGACCACACTCCGGCCACCGGCGGACCCGGCAGCAGCGACTGCCACAGCGCGCGCAGTTCCTGCCACACCGACCACAGCACCAGCGTGGCCTCGACACCTTCGGCCTTGAGTCCCGCCAGCACGCGCAGCGCGCGCGGTGCATCGCCGCGCAACACCGCCTCACCCAGCTGCGTGACATCGTAACGACTGCTCTGCGCGGCACTGGCCAGTACTTCAGCCACGCCGACCGTGGTGTAGCCGGCCAGTTGCAGCTTGAGCAGCTCCTGCGTGGCAGCGAGCAGATTGCCTTCGCATTGCTGTGCGAGTGCCTGCCGCGCGTCCGCATCGAGGGTAAGCCCGACGATCGCAGCGCGTGCAGACAGCCAGGCGGGAAACTGCGCGGTGCTCACTGGCTGCGCGTCGACCCACACACCGGCCGCGTCGAGCGCCTGCACCCACGCAGACTTCTGCGCCGTCCAGTCGAGCTCACCGACGATCACCAGCAGGAGCAGATCGGCATTGGCCAGCCGCGCCAGTTCCTGCAAGGCCGGCGCGCCCTGAGTGCCGGGCTTGCCGCCCGGAATACGGATTTCCAGAATGCGCCGCGCGGCGAACAGCGACATCGCCTGCGCGGAGGCGAAAATCTCATCCCACGGACCCGTGTTGGCGCGGTCGATGAAGAAGACTTCACGCTCGCTGAAGCCCTTGGCGCGGGCAGCGGCGCGAATGGCGTCGGCTGCCTCGCCGGCCTGCAGCGGTTCGGAGCCCGAAAGCAGGTAAACCGGTGCGAGGCTGCGCTGCAGCGCCGTGGCGAGCTTTTCCGGAGGGGTTTTCAAGCCGGCTATTATAGGGGTAACCGTTGCTTCAAGGTCTTCAAGCCATGCCGACGCTATTCGAACGCATCGTTGCCCGGGAGCTGCCGGCAGACATCGTGTTCCAGGACGCGCAGATCACCGCGTTTCGGGATATCCACCCACGCGCGCCGGTGCATATCCTCATAGTGCCGAACAAAGCCATACCGACGGTCAATGACATCGCCGACGAGGATGCGACGCTGATCGGCCGGATGGTTCTGGTCGCTCGCGACCTGGCGAAGAAAGCGGGCATTGCCACTGACGGCTACCGGCTGCTGATCAATTGCAATGCGCACGGCGGACAGGAGGTGTACCACCTGCATCTGCACCTGATCGGCGGCGCACCTTTGGGTCCGATGACGGGAGCGCGTTGATGGCCACCACACGCAAGAGCAAGAATGTCCGCCGCGCCACTGCGGTAAAGCGCAAACCCAGGAGCAAGTCAGGACGCACGGCGCCGCGCACGGCGCGCGCCGCTGCGCCGGCGGAAGCCCTGTATCCGGCGCTGCGCCCGTACCGCACTGGCCGGCTGCGCGTGGCATCGCCGCACGAGCTGTACTTCGAGGAAAGCGGCAACCCCAAGGGCAAGCCTGTGGTGTTCCTGCACGGCGGACCTGGCGGTGGCACCAACCCCGACATGCGCCGCTTCTTCGATCCACAGCGCTACCGCATCGTGCTGTTCGACCAGCGCGGCTGCGGCAAGAGCACCCCGCATGCCAGCCTGGAAGAAAACACCACCTGGGATCTGGTGG
>DATNCK010000264.1:0-5254 GCA_035571575.1 Steroidobacteraceae bacterium
GCATTGCCAAGGGCAGGCCGCGCTTCGCGCTGCATGATGGTCCTCCGTATGCCAATGGCGCCATTCACCTGGGCCATGCCTGCAACAAGATCCTGAAGGACTTCATCGTCAAGTCGCGCACGCTGGACGGCTACGACTCGCCCTACATCCCGGGTTGGGATTGTCATGGTCTGCCCATCGAGATGCAGGTGGAAAAGAAGCACGGCCGGGTGGGGCAGAAGCTGGATGCGCGCGCGTTTCGCGCGGCCTGCCGCGCCTATGCGCAGGAGCAGATCGACCTGCAGCGCCGCGACTTCAAGCGCCTGGGCGTGATGGGCGACTGGGATCGCCCGTACATCACCATGGAGCCACGCTACGAGGCCGAGCAGATCCGCGTGCTGGGCAAGGTGATCGCCAACGGACATCTCTACATCGGCGCCAAGCCGGTGTACTGGTGCCTGGATTGCCGTTCGGCACTGGCCGAGGCCGAGGTGGAATACGAGGACAAGACTTCACCGGCGATCGACGTGGCCTTTGCTGTAAGTGACGCCGGCGATCTGGCGCGGCGCATCGGCACCACGCCGGACAGAACTGCATCGGCTTCGATTGTGATCTGGACCACCACACCCTGGACGCTGCCGGCCAATGAGGCGGTGGCGTTGCGAGACGATTACGAGTACGTACTGGTCGAGTTCGCGCAGGGTGAGGCGACGCGTCGCATCATTCTTGCCGCTGCCCTCGCCGCGGCCTGTCTGCAGCGCTACACCGATGCGGGTGCCGCCAGCGCGGCACGTGAACTGGCGCGCTTCGAAGGTCGCAAACTCGAAGGCTTGCAGTTGCAGCATCCTTTCCAGGACCGCCGCGTGCCCGTGATCCTCGGAGATCATGTCACGCTGGAAGCCGGTACCGGCGCCGTGCACACCGCGCCGGCGCATGGTCAGGACGATTACATCGTCGGTCGCCGCTACAACCTGCCGGTGGTGAACCCAGTGCTGGGTGACGGACGATTCCAGGCCGACACGCCGCTGGTCGGCGGCATGAAGCTGGATGATGCCAGCAAGCTCATCATCGAGACGCTGCGCGCCAATGGCGCGCTGCTGCATCACGCGCCGCTGCTGCACAGCTATCCGCATTGCTGGCGTCACAAGACGCCGGTGATCTTCCGCGCCACGCCGCAATGGTTCGTCTCGATGGAGCAGAACGGGCTGCGCAGGAACACGTTGCGCGACATCCCCAAGGTGCGATGGATTCCGGCCTGGGGCCAGCAGCGCATCGCCGGCATGATCGAAACGCGTCCCGACTGGTGCATCTCGCGCCAGCGCACCTGGGGCGTGCCCATCACGCTGTTCGCGCACAACGAGACGAACCAGCTGCATCCGCGCACGCAGGAGCTGATCGAGATCGTGGCGCAGCGGGTGGAGCAGGACGGCATCGATGCATGGTTCGATCTGGATCCGCGCGAGCTGATTGGTGATGACGCTGACCAGTACCACAAGGTCACCGATGTGATGGACGTGTGGGCCGACTCGGGCGTGAGCTTCGAGGTGGTCGGCAAGCAGCGCCCGGAGATCGCCGCTCCAGTCGAAATGTATCTGGAGGGCTCTGACCAGCATCGCGGCTGGTTCCACAGTTCCTTGCTCATGTCTGAAGCGCTCTATGAGCGTGCGCCCTACAAGAACGTGCTCACCTACGGGTTCACCGTGGATGAGAAGGGTCGCAAGATGTCCAAGTCGCTGGGTAACGTGGTCGCGCCCGACAAGGTGATGAACAACCTGGGTGCGGATGTACTGCGCCTGTGGGTGGCGGCTACCGACTACACCAGTGAGATGTCGGTGTCGGAGGAAATCCTCAAGCGCACGTCCGATTCATATCGACGCATCCGCAATACGGTGCGCTTCCTGCTGGGCAATCTGCATGGCTTCGATCCGGCCGCGGATGCGGTTCCCGTGGAAAAGCTGATCGATTTCGACACCTGGGTGATGCGCCGCGCCGCCGCATTGCAGGAGGAAGTGATCACGGCGTATCGCGACTACCAGTTCCTGGTGGTCTATCAGCGCGTGCACAACTTCTGCGTCAACGATCTGGGCGGTCTGTATCTGGATGTACTGAAGGATCGGATGTACACCACGCCCGCCGATGGGCACCCGCGCCGTTCGGGGCAGACTGCGATGCTGCACATCCTGCAGGCCATGGTGCGCTGGCTGGCGCCGATATTGTCGTTCACTGCGGAGGAGATCTGGCAGGTGCTGCCGGGCGCGCAGTCGAAGCCGAAGTCGGTGTTCCTCTCCACCTGGCATGACTTCCCGAAGCTGCCGCAGCCGCGCATCGAATGGGATGCGTTGATTGCGCTGCGGCAGGCGGTGCTGCGTGAACTGGAGAAGCTGCGCGAGGCGGGCACCATCGGTGCGCCGCTCGAGGCCGAGGTGGACGTGTACGCGCTGCCTGATCATGCCGCCCGCTACTCGGCGCTGGGCGATGAGCTGCGATTCCTGACGATCACTTCGCTGGCTCGTGTACATGCCGTGCAGGCCGAGCCTGACGGCGTAGTGGTCGCCGAGGCCGGCAGTGCGATCATTCCCGGCGTATGGCTGAAAGTGCGGCGCACTGGCGGCATGAAATGCGTGCGCTGCTGGCATCTCAGGCCGGATGTGGGCCAGCATGTGGAGCATCCGGAACTCTGCGGTCGCTGTGCGGGCAATATCGGTGGCCAGCCGGAGCAACGCCGGCATGTCTAAGTTGCTGTCTTCCGGCCTGCGCTGGTGGCCGCTGGGTCTGGCCGCGCTGATCGTCGATCAGCTCAGCAAAGAATGGATTCTGCGCCGCCTGGCGCTGCACGAGACTTACACCGTGCTGCCGGTGTTCGACATCGTGCATGCGCGCAATTACGGTGCAGCATTCAGTTTCCTGGACATCCCCGGCGGCGTGCAGCGCTGGCTGTTCACGGTGTTTGCGATTGTTGTCAGCATCGGGTTGCTGTGGTGGCTGCGGCGGCTTGATGCCCGGACGCAGAAGCTGCAGGTTGCGGGGCTGATGTTGATCGTCAGCGGTGCGCTGGGCAATGTCATCGACCGGTTGCGGCATGGTAATGTGGTGGACTTCCTGCTGGTGCACTGGAAGGACCACTGGTTTCCGGCGTTCAACGTGGCCGACAGCTGCATCACCATCGGCGCCGGTCTGGTGCTGCTCGATGCGCTGCTTGATTCACGGCGCAGGTCGCCGGCAGGAGCCTGAAGTGGCGGCACAGACAGCATCATCGACAGGCAATGGCATGCGCATTCTGCTGGCCAGTCCGCGCGGCTTCTGCGCCGGAGTGGATCGCGCCATCGACATTGTCGAGCGTGCGATAGAATTGTTCGGAGCGCCGATCTACGTGCGTCACGAGGTGGTGCACAACCGCCACGTGGTCGAGCGGCTGCGCAATCTGGGCGCGCGTTTCGTCGAAGAGCTCGATGACGTGCCGGCCGGCGCCACGGTGATTTTCTCCGCGCATGGTGTTTCCAGCGCGGTGGAAGAAGAGGCGAAGCGCCGCGGCTTTCAGGTCTTCGACGCCACCTGCCCGCTGGTCACCAAGGTACACCTGGAGGTGGCGCGCTATGCACGGGATGCGCGCGACGTGGTGCTCATTGGCCATGCGGGGCATCCGGAGGTCGAAGGCACGATGGGGCGATTCGACGCCTCGCACGGCGGCACCATCCATCTGGTCGAGGATGTGGCCGGCGCCAATGTATTGCAGGTTCGCCGCCCCGAGACTCTGGCCTTCGTTACGCAGACCACTCTTTCCGTAGACGATACCCAGGCCATCGTCGATGCGCTGCGGCGGCGCTTTCCACAACTGCAGGCGCCGCGCATCGAGGATATCTGCTACGCCACGCAGAACCGGCAGGACGCCGTGAAGCGCCTGCTGGAGCATTGCGATGTGCTGGTCGTGGTGGGTTCGACCACCAGTTCGAACTCCAACCGGCTGCGCGAACTGGCCGATCGGGCGGGCATTCCCGGCTATCTGGTGGATGGTCCGGACAATCTGCAGAGCGAGTGGTTTGCAGGGCGTCGCGCGGTCGGTGTGACGGCGGGTGCCTCGGCGCCGGAACTGCTGGTGCAGCAGGTGGTGGGGAGGCTGCGACAGTGGGGCGGTGCGGTGCCGGAAGAGATCATCGGCCGTGAAGAGAAAGTGGTGTTCAGTCTGCCGCGGACGCTACGCCTCGGCGCCGCGGGCTGAGCCTTATCCCCAGCACCCGCGGGCCTGGTCAATCTGCCAGAGACCATCGGCGGCGGCGAAGCGCCGCGTGCCCACGGTGTCGATGGAAAACTGCTGGCAGGGCGTATCGCGTACCTGGCGACCCGCTGGCACCGCGCGTGCGATCGCGATGTACGACTGTCCATCGGCTGCGGTCTCAAGCGAGAGTTCGTAATTGCCGCTTTCCGTGCGAGCCGGCATCTGCAGGCCGTTGGCGCTGGCGGCGGCGGTCACCGAGCTGGCGTAGCCATTGTGCGAGATGAAGTGCCGCTCCTGCAGTTGCTGGACGCGCAGCAATGCCAGGCGCGCCTCCAGTCGCAGCGAGCGGTGCATGACATTGGCATAGCCCGGCCAGGCAATGGCCGAGAGTATGCCGATGATGGTCATGGTCACGACCAGTTCGATCAGTGTGAAGCCGCGCATCAATCGGCATCCTGCCGGCGCCAGTAGATGGGCAATGGTCTGGTGTTCACATCGCAGGCGGCAATGTGGGCTTCACCCAGTGTGCAGACGGCCTGGCCTGCATCGTTGCGGTTGAGCACGAGGCCTGAGCCTGCCGGAAGCGCCATGGTGGGCGCCGGCGCACCAGTGTTCACTCCGGTCGGCAACGTCTGAGTCGGTACGGGTTTTGCGGTCACGATGTCGAAGGAGGAGACGGTAATGGCCACCTGGCAGGGGTGGCTACCTGTTGCCCATGTTGAGATTGCCAGCGTGGCCCGGCCGGAGACCGTCAACGCCGGTGCCAATACATCACCAGCAGCCAACTCGAAGTAGTAGCCCCGATCGATGAGGGCCGTTGTGGCATTGGATGCCCTGTCCATGGACAGCAGATCGGTTTCACGCAGCGGTTGCCAGCGGAGATATTCGGCGTCTGACCAGGCATCGAAGGGCTTCTTGTCGCGTAGCACGTAGAAGCGATTGCCCACGGTGCTGTCCGAGGTGTGCGCAGTACCTGCAGCGATGTTGAGCCAGGGCTTTTGCCCCGGTTGGGCCGACAGCGAGACATCGGGCGCAGCAACAAATCCACGGCCAGGCACGGCT
>DATNCK010000265.1:0-6228 GCA_035571575.1 Steroidobacteraceae bacterium
GCCCAGCGAGGCGCGCGGGAAACAAAACCCATCTCGCGCTGGCCGGCGCCATCATCCAGCTTGTAGACCACCCCATCGATGTCAAAGGGCAGATGCTCCCGGCGCGCGCCCATGCGCCGGTAGTAATCCATCAGTCCCTCGAGGCCGCGCACGGTCTCGTTCAGTGGGCTGACCGGAAAGCCCCAGTCGCGCAGCCGCTGCAGCATCTGCGAATGACTGTCGGGAAGTGTGCCGCCTTCGACCTGCCCCACTCCATAGGCGAAGAAGGCCAGCGGCCGTTGCGCGGTGATGCGGGGATCCAGCTGCCGCAAAGATCCGGCAGCCCCATTTCGCGGATTGGCCAGCACTTTGCCACCGGAGAGCCGCGCCTGCTCGTTGTAGCGCTCGAAATCCCTGAGCGGCATGTACACCTCGCCGCGCACTTCCAGCACGTCAGGCGCGCCCTTGCCACGTAGTTTCAGCGGAATGGCGCGGATGGTCTTCAGATTCACGGTGACATCCTCACCGCTGGCGCCGTCGCCCCGTGTGGCGCCCTGCACGAACACGCCGCGCTCATAGCGCAGGCTTATGGCCAGGCCGTCGAGCTTGGGTTCGGCCGAAAAAACCAATGTCTCGCGCCCCAGCTTTTCCTGGATGCGTCGCACGAAGCCGCCGACTTCCTCATCGCTGAATGCGTTGTCCAGCGACAGCATGGGCACGGCATGTCGCACTTGCGCAAACTCGGCCGAGGGCTGGGCGCCCACGCGCTGCGTGGGTGAATCCGGCGTGACCAGTTGCGGGTGTTCGGTTTCCAGCGCCTGCAGTTCGCGCAGCAGCCTGTCATAGTCCGCATCACTGATGGCGGGCTCATCGAGCACGTAGTAACGGTGATTGTGTTGCTCGATCTGTTCGCGCAGCTGCGCGATGCGCCCGGAAGCAGCCGCGCTCACGTCGCGCTGCCGCTCTGCCCTTCGGCATGCGCCTGCACTGAACGACGCATCTGCGTCAGCTTCTCGGCATTCAGCGCCGCGCCCTGCTCATCCTGCACTACAGCGTTCGTGCGACCAGCCACTTCGCGCGCCAACTGCACCAGGTCGTCGAGCATCTGCGCTGGCGGCACGGGGCCAGGCAGGATGCAGAACAGGCTGACGCCGCGAAATTCCTGCGTATCCATCTGTGCAGGCTCGAGGTTGCCGGGCCGCACGAGATTGGCGGCACTGGCGCGCACGGCGCCCGTGTCGTCCACCAGATGAAAGATGCGCTGCGGACCATGCACCATTCCCAGCGACTCCAGTGCCTGCCGCAGTGCACGGCCTGCCAGTGCCTCGCCACCGGCGCAGACTATCCGAAGGCTCAGCACGCGTTCTGTACGCGGTGGCGGCCACTGAATGCCCGCCGTGGCGGCTGCTGGCTCCGGAATGCGGTTGGCTGCTGCTGGAACATCCACGGCAGATTCCCGCGCCACATCGACGCGCAGCGACTCGACGGGATGGATGGTGGGTACGTCCAGTGTTTCTGGCGCCGGAATGTCATCCGACGAAGTGAAGTCCTCGATGCTGGGCTCGACTCGCCGCAGCCGCACACTGGAGGCAGAAGCCGAATTCGTGGTGGATGGCGGCTCCGCCAGCGGCATGGCGCGCGCACTGCGCGCCGAGCGACGCCGTTCCCACAGGAACAGCACGGCAATGAACACCGCACCGAGAACGATCAATGCCACGCGCAGTTGGCTCATGATGTTCGGGAGGTCCCGGCGGTCAAACGGCGGCCAGCCGCACGGCCTCGTCCACGTCCACACTGACCAGGCGCGACACGCCCGGCTCGTTCATGGTCACGCCCATCAACTGCTGTGCCAGCTCCATGGTGGTCTTGTTGTGGGTGATGAAGATGAACTGCACGCGGCTGGACATCTCGCGCACGATATCGCAGAAGCGGCTCACATTGTGCTCGTCCAGCGGCGCGTCCACTTCGTCCAGCAGACAGAACGGCGCGGGGTTCAGGTCGAAGATGGAGAACACCAGTGCCACGGCGGTCAGCGCCTTCTCGCCGCCGGAGAGCTGCGAGATCGAGCTGTTGCGCTTGCCGGGTGGGCGCGCCATGACGGCAACGCCGGCCGTCAGCACGTCCTCGCCAGTGAGTTCGAGGTAGGCATGACCACCGCCGAACAACCGCGGGAATTTTTCCTTCAGGCCGTCGTTGATCTTCTCAAACGTAGCTTCGAAGCGGGTGCGCGTCTCCCGGTCGATCTTGCGCATGGCCTCTTCGAGCGAATTGAGCGCATCAGTGAGGTCTTTCCACTGCGCGTCGAGAAACTCCTTGCGCTGTGACTGCTCGCTCAGTTCGTCGATGGCCGCCAGGTTCACCGCGCCCAGCCGCTGCAGGTCTTCCTGCACCTTGGCCAGTTCATCTTCGCGCTGCACGACCGTGGCTTCAGCTGCCAGCGCAGCCATCACCTCTTCCAGGTCGAAACGCGTCGCCACGAACTGTTCTACCAGCGATTCGCGCCGCAGCCGTGTTTCCTGGGCCGCCAGCCGTGCGCTTTCCAGTTCCTGTCGTGCGACTCCCACCCGCCGCTCGGTGAGCAGCCGCTTCTCGTCCAGATCGCGCAATTGCGCTTCGATGGCCTCGAGGTCGCGCCGCGCCGCGCCCAGCTCGGTTTCCACATCGAGCCGGCGCGACAGCAATTCGTTCAACTGTTCCTGCTGGCGCGCAATGGGCTCATCGCCGTCACCCAGTTCTTCTTCCAGCTGGCTCTGTCGCGAACCCAGCTGGTCGCGCTGCTCCTGTAGCCGCTGCAGCGTGGAGGTCAGTGAGGATTCGCTGGAACGCCGGCCTTCGAGCTGAATGAGGATCTCGCGCGCATGGGCGCGCGCGGCATGGGCTGCTTCACGTGCCGCATCGGAGGCGGCGCGACGCTCTTCGCGCTCGGCTTCCATGTCGCTGCGACGGGCCTCGAGCCGCTCCAGTTGCACGCTGGCTTCATCCAGCGCCGTACGAGCCTTGCTCAGTCCCTGTTGCGTGCGTTCGCGTTCAGCCTGCACTTCGGCGGCTTCGCGATCGATGCGCTCCAGCCGCAACATGGCCTGCTGGTTGCGGGCGCGGGTGGCTTCCAGTGCGCCGCGGGCCTCGGAATAGTCGCGGTGCGCATTTTGTATGCGCTGCTGCAGTCCGTCGCGCGCCGCTTCGGCCGCCATGGTGTCTTCGCGCACCGTGCGCAGGCGTTGCTCCACGGCTTCCACCGCCGCCTCGCTGCGTTCGCGGGTCTGCCGCAGCGAGCGGATGCGGTTTTCGCGTTCCAGCACGCCGGCATGCGCATCGCGTCCGCGCGCCACGCGCAACCAGTCGCGGCCCACCCAGATGCCGTCAGGGGTTACCAGTGATTCGCCATCGGCCAGCGCAGCGCGGCGTGCCAGGGCTGCCTGCAAGGAATCTGCAGTGCCGACGCGTCCCAGACGCCGCAGCACAGCCTGCGGTGCGCGCACCCGCGCCGCCAGCGAGTCGCCATTTCCGGCCGCACCCAGCGCGCCCTCGACCAACATGACATGGCCGGCGGCCAGATTGGCCAGGGTATTGGTGGCCACATCCAGTGAATCCACATGCACGGCTTCGAGCGCATCGCCGAGCACGGCTTCGACGCCCCGCTCCCAGCCCCGCTCAACTTCAATCTGCGCTGTGATGCGCGGCCGGCCCGCGAGCCCCGCGGCCTGCAACCACTTGCCTGCCTCGCGATCAGCCTCACCCAGCGCGGCTTTCTGCAAAGCCTCCAGCGAGACCAGCTCCGCGCCTGCGCGCTCGCGCTCGACACGTGCGGCTTCCAGTTCGGACTCGATCTTCCCCTGCTCGGCACGCAGGGTCTGCAGGCGCGCCAGCTGTTGCTGCAGGTCGGCCAGCAGCGTGTCGTTGGACTCCCGTGCGCTGCGTTCGCGTGTTTCGAGTTCTCCCAGCTGCTCACTGGCATGGCTCAGCTGCAGCTGATCCCGCTCCACCGCCAGCCGGTCGGCGTGCGAGCCCAGCCGCCGCAGCTGATCGTCGATCTGCTCGATGCGCGTGCGCTCGACCTGCGTGGTCTGGAAGGTGCCGCCCAGTTCGCGGTTGAAGGTTTCCCAGCGTTCCTGCCACTGGCGCTGTTCAGCCTCGGCCGCTTCCAGCGCGGCATTGGCGGTGCCCTCGCCCTGCTGCGCCTGCTGCGCATTGGGTCCGAGCTGGGCAATCTCGCCACGCAGCAGCGATACCTGCGCCTCGTCGCGTGCCAGCTGCCCGGAGACATCGGCGAGCATTTCGCGCGCCTGCGAGAGTTCACGGCGCTGCCGTTCACGCAGCTCGCGGATATGCGCCAGCTGCTGCTCGGCGCGGGCCACCTCCGCCCCCTGCTGGTAGAACGAGCCCTGCACCGTGGACACCCGCTCGCTGGCCGACAGCTGGAATTCGCGCTGCTTTTCCACCGCGGCCTCGGCCGCGCGCTGCTCCGCCAGTTCCTGTTGCAGCTTCAGATCCGCATCGCGCATGGCGCGATCGTTGATGGCGGCGCCGCTGTCGATTTCGCGCAGGCGCAGCGCCAGCACCTCGGCCGACAGCTGGCGTTCCTGATTCTTCAGCTCCTGGTAGCGGCGCGCCTGGTTGGCCTGGCGCGTCAGGTGCCGGATCTGCTTGTCCACTTCATCGCGCAGATCCTGCAGGCGCTCCATGTTCTCGCGCGTGTCGGCCACGCGCATCTCGGTCTCGCGGCGGCGCTCCTTGTAGCGTGAGATGCCGGCGGCCTCTTCGACGAAGGCGCGCATGTCTTCATTACGCGCCTCGATGACGCGCGAAATCATGCCCTGCTCGATGATGGCGTAGCTGCGCGAACCCAGGCCCGTGCCCAGGAACAGCGTGGTGATGTCCTTGCGGCGGCAGCGGATGTTGTTGATGAAATAGGCCGAGGTGCCGTCGCGCGATACCACGCGCTTGAGCGAGATCTCGTTGTAGGTGGCGTAGTTGCCGCCGATCTTGCCGTCGCTGTTGTCGAAGACCAGCTCGACCGATGCCGTGCCCACCGGGCGCCGGCCACCCGAACCGTTGAAAATGACATCTGCCATGGAGTCGCCGCGCAGATGGCGCGCCGACAGCTCACCCATCACCCAGCGCACGGCATCGATGATGTTGGATTTGCCGCAACCATTGGGCCCGACCACACCGGTGAGGTTGGTCGGAAAAGGCACATTGGTCGGATCGACAAAGGACTTGAAGCCGGCGATCTTTACCCTGGTCAGACGCATCGTTGATCGAAACCAAAACCTTGCCGAAAGCGGTAGCCGCGTAGTGTAGATTAGTTGCCACACTCATGAGCACCAGACCTGCATCCGCGATCGAGACCTTCGCGAACCCGTCGCCACAGCGCGACTACACCATCCGCATGACCATGCCGGAGTTCACCTGCCTGTGTCCGAAGACCGGGCAACCGGACTTCGCCACCATGAAGCTCGAATACGTGGCAGACCAGCTGTGCATCGAGCTGAAGTCATTGAAGTTGTATTTGTGGTCGTTCCGCGATCGCGGCTGCTTTCATGAGGCGGTGACCAACGAGATACTGGAACTGCTGGCCGGCGCCACGCAGCCGCGCTTCATGCGGCTCACCGCCGAATTTTTCGTGCGGGGCGGTATTTACACCACCGTGGTGGCCGAGCACCGGGCCCAGGGCTGGAGCAGCCCGCCCGAAGTCAAATTGCCCTGAATTTGCAGCTTTTGCCTCCATTTCACGACGCTGTACAGCCCGCGGGCGGCCGGTATAATCCCGCGTCCTTTTCCAGGCCGAGGGTGTAACGGGAGCGAACGATGGCGGCTAAAAAATCCGCAGCCAAGGCTAGCAAGGCGAAAAAGACGCCTGCGAAAGCGGCCCATCCGGTCGTGACTAAACCGGCCCCGAAAAAGACTGCCGTGGCGAAGAAGCCGGCAGTGAAAACTGCCCAACCAGCAGTCAAGGCACCCACCCCGGCGGTGAAAACCGCTACACAGGCGAAAGCTGCCCTTCCGGCGGCAAAGGCTACGAATCAGATGGCAAAGTCCGCCGGCTCTCCGGCAATCAAACCCGCCAAACCGGCAGCTCCGGCTGAGGCACCGCGCAAAGTCGCCGCGACACCGGCACCGCCCGCGCCGCCGCGCTCCGCCGCTGCGCCCCTGCGCGCTGCAAGCGCTGAACATGCCGAGGAATCAGAGGGGGGCGAAAGCCTGCTTGCAGGCCCGCGCAACGTAAAACCCTACGTTGCCAAGCGCGGC
>DATNCK010000266.1:0-3297 GCA_035571575.1 Steroidobacteraceae bacterium
ACGAACAGCCGGTACTTGCCCTTGCCCTTCATGCTGTTCCACAGGCCGTCGCCGATGAGCAGGCGCTGGCCATCTTCAGTGAAGCGCACATTGGGCGACAGCGGCACGGCCTTCGGATCATTCGCTGTCACAGCGTCGAGATATTTTTCGACGAAGCCTTCCAGGCAGGCACGATCGCAGGCGGCTGGCGCCGCGGCCTGAGCCGCAGCCGACGCGCCCAGCGCAGTCGCCCACATGAATCCACGCAGCATGTTCTTCATATCTCCCCCTTCTTTGAATTCACGCGACTACCAGGGTTGGTCGTCACCATCATTGGTCAGGAACCGGCCGCTGTCCTTCAGCGTCAGTCCGTCGATCACCTTCATCAGCTTGCCCACCGCCACCGGCGTGGGAATCAATCCGGGGATGTTCTGGCCCTGGAAGCTCTCCACCTCGACACCACCGGGGTGGAACATCACCGCGATGATGCCCTCGTCCTTCACTTCCACCGACACCAGCCGCATGGCCTGATTCAGCGCCGCCTTGCTGATGCGGTACCAGTAATCGGAAGCCGCATTCGGCAGCACGGAAACCGTGCCCGCCGCAGAAGAGATGGTGACCAGCTTCTTCTGCCTGCTGATGCGCACATTGTCGATGAAGCCCTGGATCACGCGCAGCGGACCTGCCGTGTTCACATCCATGAACTGCTGGAACTGCTTGAAGTCGAGCGTGCCGAAGTACTGCCCCTGGTTGGCCTGGCGGTCGCGAATGGGACCGACGCGCTTGATGGCGGCATTGTTCAGCAGCACATCGATGGGCTTGCCCTTGAGTTTCTTTGCCAGCGCCGCCACGTGATCGTCACGCGTGACATCGAGCAGCTCGATCTGCACCAGCTTTGGATACTGCGCCTTCAGATCCGTCAGCGATTTGGGCGTCTGGGGAAAGTGATGCGTGGCGTACACCGTCCAGCCGCGCGCCGCATACTGCTTGGCGAACTCCAGTCCGATGCCGGTGCTCGAGCCGGTGATCAGCACCGATTCCGCATGCACGGCCATAGAGCCCAGGGCCAGCAGGGCGATGGCGCAGTATCGAAGCAAGGCTTTGGGAAAACCAGGAATCACTGCGCCAAGACTCGTCTTCGCCGAAGGTCCCGCATTCTGCCCCAACCTCCCCCGGCGGTACACGTCAGGGGGTGGTGGATAACGGTGCGGTAATCAGCTCGAAACGGGGCTTGCCGCGCGTGTAATCCGTGCGCCGCATGCGCACCGTCATGCCCTCGCGCAGGTCGCGCTCCTTGATGATCCGCACCTGCTCACCGGTTGCGATACGCACCAGGCAGGTACGCCGGTCGACCTGGGTCACCACCGCAGTGGTTTCGGATACCGACTTCACCTCGCCCGTGCCCCAGATTCCCCACCAGACCAGGAACATGGCCAGCGGTACCGCGACCGCCAGCACGCGCGACACCTGATGCCCGCGCTGGAAGCCCGAATCATTGGCGGGATGCGGGCCGGGCCTTACCACTGCTTCTCCATGAACACACTCAATGGATCAGGCTGGTAGGCGCCGAAGGGCTGGCAACGCTGGTAATCGGCCGCCTCATACAGCCGCAGCGCTTCGGGCTGGTGGATGCCGGTCTCCAGTCGCATCACGCGGCAACCCCGCGTGCGCGCATGGTCTTCCAGGAACTGCAGCAGTGCGCGCCCCAGCCCCTGCCCGCGGCGTTCGGCAGGCACGTACATGCGCTTGAGCTCGGCGTAACCATCCAGCATCAACACTGCGCCGCAGCCGCAGGCGGCGCCACTTTCATCACGTGCCACGGCAAAGGACACGCCGGGATTCAGCAGCGCTTCGAGTTTGAGGCCGTGCTGGCTTGCCGGGGGATATAACGGCGCCAGATACGCATCGAGCGCCCGTATCAGCGCGGCCGTCTCGGGCTGATCGGGCCTTTCGATGCGTATGTCCATTCAGAAGGCAGGAACTGTGCGCTGTGCCTGCAGTTTCACGGCTGCCGCGTCTTCTGCCACCAGACGTCTGTGCTTCTGCGCCTCGTCCACCGCGGCGTTGAAGCGGCGCAGATATTCCGCGCGGCTGCCATAGCGCGCCTTCAGCGCGGGAGCCGCCATCGACTGCGCAGAACCGGTGGCGCTGCACAGCAAACGTGAGCGCGGATCATCGCTGCGCGGCGTGCTGCTCCCGCGGTATGCGGCGAGTGGCACATCGATCGCCGGCAGGCGCCAGCCGCCGCGCGCATTACCCACCTCATCGCGTGACATCGCACCCGACTCGATCGCGAGCCGCGGCTCATGATTCATCGGCGTCTTCTGCAGCAGCAGATCCTCGTATTGCTGCCAGATGGCGTTGAACGCCAGCGCCGCGGGAAAATTCGAGCGGGGCTCGCGGCACGTGCCTTCTGCTGGCGGCTGCACTCCGGCAATCGCCAGATCCGCGGTGGCCGGCTGCGACGCACCGCTGAGACCGGCGCGCGCTGCACCCGCGATTTCATAGCGGCGGAACACATCGTCGACCGCATCGCTGTCATCACGCTGTACGGCGCTCAGTGCATCGGACTCGGTCAGCACATCGACGAAAGGCACATCTCGCGGCAGCAGCGCGCGGCGGGCATCATTCGCTGGCAATTCAGCGGCGCAGGGATTGATGGGCGCCGCACCGAAGCTGGCCGCACTGAGAAAGCCGTCATAGATCGGTGCGCCATCGCCCAGCCTCTGAACACCGTGCACCACGTTCGCGTAGGTGAGCAGGTAGCCGCCGCTCTGCCCATAACCGGCGGCAATGATTCGCTGCGGATTGAGTATCAGCAGCGGATTTTCCTTGCTCGAGCTGCGCAGCAGCGCACCCACTTGCGCAATCACATCCCAGGCGAGGCCGCTCTCCCCATCCGGTGCGGCCGCGCTGCTGCAGGCTCCGGAACGGGCAACGCCCAGGCTCATCGATCCATAGCGCACTCCGTCGAAGCGGCGCAGTGCTGCAATCGCGGCGGATCTCACCGTCACCCCGACCCAGGCATCACCATGACGCGTGAAGTATTCCCACGACAGCCCCCACAGCGGCGCCGAGTCATAGCCCGGCGAGCCATCCAGCAGTTCGACGATCACGCGGCCACTGAAACGTGCCGCAGCCTGCGGCTGCCGCACGAGGATGCGCGTGGTATAGGGCGCCGCCGCGGTCTGCGCCTGTGCGGCGGCACCCGCCCACTCATGGATGCCGGCATCACCGGCCACCGCGAACTCGTTTTCCACATAACCGCGCGCGGCCAGATTCACCGGCTGCAGCGCCTGGCCCGCGGCGAGGAAGGGA
>DATNCK010000267.1:0-4071 GCA_035571575.1 Steroidobacteraceae bacterium
GCACGCCCCCGCATTCGGTGGAGGCCGAGCAGGCCGTCATCGGCGGCCTGCTGCTCGACACCGCCGCCTGGGATCAGGTTGGCGATTCCGTCGGCGCCGATGATTTCTACCGGCCCGACCACAAGCTGATCTTCGAAGCCATCGGCCAGCTGGTGGCTGAATCCAAGGCCATCGACGTAGTCACCCTCTCCGAGCAGCTCGAGCGCAAGGGCAAGCTGCAGGAAGCAGGGGGGCTGGCGTACCTCTCCACCCTGGTACGCGATACGCCCACCGCGGCCAATGCCCGCGCCTATGCGCAGATCGTGCGCGAACGCGCCTTGTTGCGTTCGTTGGTCAGCGCCGGCAATGCCATTGCCACCTCGGTGTTCAGCGACGAGGGATTGTCGGCGCGCGATCTGGTGAACCAGGCCGAGCAGCGCGTGTTCGAGATTGCCGAGCGCGGCGCGCGACGCACCGAAGGCGCGCAGGCCGTGCGCACCATGCTGCCCGAGCTCATCGACAAGATCGACGAGTGGCACAGCAACCCCGACAAGCTGCGTGGCGTCGCCACCGGCTTCGTCGATTTCGACAAGAAAACCGGCGGACTGCGTGGCGGCGATCTGGTGATCGTGGCCGGCCGTCCCTCCATGGGAAAGACCACGCTGGCCATCAACATGGCCGAGAACGTCGCGCTCGATCCCAACGTGAAAGGCTCGGTGCTGATCTTCAGCATGGAAATGCCTTCCGAGCAGTTGATGACGCGCATGCTCTCCTCCGTCGGCGGCGTGCCCATGCACGACATCCGCAGCGGTCGCATCAGCGACCAGGACTGGGTGCGCATCACCAGCGCCACCAGCCAACTGGCCGAGGCGCGCATCTTCATCGATGAGACTCCCGGCCTCACGCCCACCGAATTGCGCGCGCGCTCGCGTCGGGTGAAGCGCGAACATGGGCTTGATCTGGTCGTGGTCGACTACCTGCAGCTGATGCAGGTGAGCGGCACCAAGGAAAATCGCGCTACTGAAATCTCCGAGATCTCCCGCGGCCTGAAAGCGCTGGCCAAGGAGCTGAACGTGCCGGTGATCGCGCTGTCGCAGCTCAATCGCAGCGTGGAGCAGCGCGAGAGCAAGAAGCCGGTGATGTCCGATCTGCGCGAATCCGGCGCCATCGAGCAGGACGCCGACATGATCCTCTTCATCTATCGTGAAGAGGTGTACGACAAGAACACGCCGCGCAAGGGCGAGGCCGACATCGACCTGGCCAAGCACCGCAACGGTGAGACGGGATATTTCACACTGACCTTCCAGGGCCAGTTCACTCGCTTCCAGAATTTCATGCCCGAGGCCTACGCCTCAGGAGTGCTCCGATAGGCGCCGCGGCTCAGGCGCCACGGCGCATGGAGATCGGAGCGCCGCGGTGAACTCGCTGATCCGCGCCGAGGTCAGTGCGGCGGCGTTGCGCGCGAATCTGGCGCGGATACGCGAAGTGGCGCCATCCAGTCGCGTGATGGCCGTGGTCAAGGCCAATGCCTACGGGCACGGGCTGATACCCACCGCATTGTGCCTGGCCGATGCCGATGCTTTCGCCGTGGCGCGGCTGGAGGAGGCGCTGGCGCTGCGCGGCGCCGGTGTGCGCAATCCCATCGTGTTGCTGGAAGGGGTGTTCAACGCCGAGCAGCTGACCGAAGCCGCACGCGCGAATCTGGAAATCGTCATTCACGAAGATGAGCAGCTGTCGCTGCTGGAGCGCGCCGCGGTCGGCCATCGCTTCGTGGTGTGGCTGAAGATCGACACGGGCATGAACCGCCTGGGCTTCAGGCCATCGCAGGCGCAGAAGGCGCTGGTCCGGCTGGAGAGCATGGGTGACCGGCTGCACGAGCTGAAGCTCATGACGCACTTCGCTTCGGCCGATGAACGCAACAGCCGGCTGACGCAGGAGCAGCTGGCGCGCTTTGACGTATTGACGCAGGCGCGCGGCCGGGCGCGCAGCCTGGCCAATTCCGCCGCGATCTTCGCGCAGCCAGACAGTCATGGTGAGTGGGTACGTCCGGGCCTGGCGCTGTACGGCGTCTCGCCATTTCCGGATCAGGTGGGCAGTGCCTTGGGTCTGACGCCGGCGATGCGGCTGGTGTCCACAGTCATCGCCGTGCGCGAGGTGCCGTTCGGCGAGACCGTCGGCTACGGCGGCATCTGGCGAGCGCAGCGCGATTCGCGCGTAGCGATTGTGGCCGCAGGTTACGGCGATGGTCTGCCGCGAGCCTTGCCCAATGGCACGCCGGTGCTGGTGCGCGGCCAGCGCGGCGAGCTGGTGGGCCGCGTATCGATGGACATGATTGCCGTGGACGTGACCGCTATTGGCGATGTGCAGGTCAGCGACGGGGCCGTGCTGTGGGGACCTGAGCTGCCCGTTGAAGAGATCGCCGCACATGCCGGCACCATCAGTTACGAACTGCTCTGCGGGGTGAGTCAGCGCGTGCCGTTGAGACTATACTGATTCGTGTCTGCGCGGCCATTGATGGGCCGCGCCCATTGTTGGTTGGGTTGCAGCGCTCAGGTCGTTAGGATCTTAATTCCTCAGCGAACGGGTAAGTGCATGAGGCTCTCAAGCGCCAGCCGGATGCATAGGCAGTGGACACAGCTGATGGATTCGTCCGAGCAGCTGGTCCATGCGACCGGCCGCGAGGGGCACAGCGAGATCGGGCTGGCCGCCAGCCGCTTGCTGAACGATCACGCGGAATGGCAGGTGTGGGAAAAGGAGTTCGGTGCTGCGCTGCGCAGGATCGTGATTCCCGCCCGACGCGCCGAGCAGATCCACGTACTGCGGGTGGCCGGGTTTTCATGGATCCACGATGCAGTTCCGTTCCGGCATTTGCGGGACCACGCGGTGCGCGGTGATGGCCGCAAGCGGCTGATCAAGGGGCTGCACAATTCCAACGGCTTTGCCCGGGCGATGGTCACCGAGCATCGCAATTTCATCCGCAGCACCTGCAGCTTCGCCTGCTCTGCACACATCGGCGAGTCGATATTCGGTGACGAGATATTCATCGATTCGATGAACCGCTACCGGGAAGTCTATTCAGAATATTTTCGCAGCTACTGCGATGCGCATTTCTCTTCCGGTGAAGAATGGTCCGGCGGCAGCATTGCATTGCTGCCAATGCTGAAGCGGCAGGCCGCCGAACTGCGACATGCGATCCTGGACTATCCGCGCTCGGCGATCTGGCTGGAGAGGGAGCTGCGGTACCGCGCGAAATCGGGTGACACCCAGGAGATGTCGGTTCCCGGTTGGCGGTGAATCAGCGGCGCTTGCCGGGCTTGGGCGGTGGCTCCACAACCGGCCGCGTGAAATCGACCACGAAGGTGTCACCGTCGAATTCCACCACCTTGCCGGTGAGATCGGGTCGCACGTTCACCATTCGCGACATCGAGCCCTTCGGTGGCGTGATCAGCACGGGATGAATATCGGTGTTCCCGGTGTGCGCCGCCTGGATGTGAGTGCGCAATGAGTCGACGAGTTTGGAGACCCCGGCCTCCTGCGAGAGCTGCGCGGTGTAACGCAATATGCCGATGCCGGGGCGGCTGAAGCGGTCAGCCGGACAGCTCAGGATCAGGCTGCCATCCTTTGCGATTGCGGAAAGATTGCGCTGCTTGCTGGTCACCTGGGCGCCATAGCGTGCGTAGGCCACTTCCAGGCTGATGTTCTGCATGTCTTGGCACCGTATTGCGGGAAGGAAGGTGGCCAACGGCCACAGGCGATTCGCAGCGACTTTGAGGAATGGCTTGTCGCGGCGCCAGGAACCGGCACCCGCAAGCAGACAGGCGAAAAAGCTTTGCGAACGGGTACGACTATACGCGGACCCGGAGCTGCTTGAATCGCCTATTGCTGCTGATTCAGGTGGAGTGCATCTGCGACTGCAGGTAATTCTGCTCGCCGACCTTTTCCACCAGTTCCAGCTGGGTTTCCAGGTAGTCGATGTGCTCCTCGGTGTCTTCGAGGATGCGTTCGAAGATCTCGCGGCTGACGTAGTCGCGCACCGTTTCGCAGTAGGCGACGGCTTCCTTCAGATTCACCTGCCCGGCGGTCTCGGCCTTC
>DATNCK010000268.1:0-8225 GCA_035571575.1 Steroidobacteraceae bacterium
CTCCTGGTTCGCGTCGGCATTCCAGTGGTAGAGGCTGCGGGCGGATGCCACTTTGCGAAAGTCCGCCGGGTCATGCTCGAAGCCCGCGGCCTGCAGCAGTTCATGCAATGCCACGAGGTCCACCGGTGTCATCTCCTCGAAGCGCGCATCGGCGCCCAGTGAGGCCACCTTGCCGCGCACGTAGATCACGGCTTCGTAGAGAGAATCTCCCAGCGCATCGCCGGCATCGCCGCAGATCACGATGCGACCGGCCTGCGCCATGAATGCGGTGAAGCTGCCGGCGCTGCCCCCTACCACGATGTCGCCGCCCTTGAGCGAGATCCCACAGCGCAGCGAGGCATCGCCTTCGATCACCAGCAGGCCGCCATGCGCGGAGGCGCCCGCGCTGTTCGATGCGAAGCCCTTGATGCGCACCAGGCCCGACATCATGTTCTCGGCCGCGCCCGTGCCGGCATTGCCGTGCACGGTGATGTGGGCCTGCTTGTTCATGCCCGCCACGTAGTAGCCCGCATGGCCCAGCACGTCGATGGTCAGCGGCGCATCCACGCCGACGGCGATCGAGTGCGCGCCGTCCGGATGCAGCACACGCACCGGTTGCGCAGCCGTGGCGCGGAAGTCCTGGTGCAGCCACTGGTTCAATTCGCGCAACGCCGTTTCACGGGAAACTTCGGCGCGTGAGAGATCGAAGTCCCGCGCGCGGGAAGCCTGCGATGCCCCAGCCGGTGAAGCATTCATGCGCGGCTCCAGTGATAGATCGTGCGTGGCTGTGGCTCGAACAGCTTTGCGTTCGAGACGCCGGGCAGATGCGCCAGCGAGCGGAATTCCGAGGAGATGGCCACGTAGTCTGCGGTTTCCGCGACGATGGCCGGCTTGCAGGCGAAGGGATCGCGAACCAGTGCCAGTCCATCGGCGGTGCCGATCAGGAAGGTGAAGAATCCATCCAGTGCCTCGAAGCCTTTCTCGATGGCGGCATCCACGGCGTCGCCTTCGCGCATGCGCCACTCGAGGAAGCGGCACGCGGCCTCGGTGTCGTTGTCGGTGTCGAAGTGGATGCCCAGCGGTTCCAGCTGCCGGCGCACGCGGTAGGGGTTCGAAAGTGAGCCGTTGTGCACCAGGCAGAAGTCGCGTCCAGCCGTGAAGGGATGCGCACGATCCGGCGTTACGGCAGATTCCGTCGCCATGCGCGTGTGTCCGACGGCGTGCGTGCCGACCATTGTGTCGAAGTGGTAGCGCGCCGCGATTTCAGCTGGCGCACCGATGTCCTTGTACAGCTGGATGCGGCTGCCGGCGGCCAGCGGCACGATGCCGGCGAAGCGATCCTTCACCAGAGCGCGGATGGCTTCGCCATCTGAAGTCGTGTGCAGCACCGCATGCTGGCCGTTGGCATTGATGTGATGCGTGCCGGGTACGGAGGTCTTTACAGCCTTCAACAGGCCGAGCCAGTCCGGCTGCCCATGCAACTGGAACAGGCTCAGCATGATTTCTCCGCGCGCCGGCCGGCCGAACACCGCCATGCCGGCCGAGTCCGGGCCGCGTTCCGTCATGCCCACCAGCATGGGCACCAGCAGTTCACCCAGCCGTTCGTCCCACGCCGGGTTCTTCATCAGCAGTCCCACGATGCCGCACATCAGAAGCTCTCCACGTAGCGGCTGGTCTCCCAGTCGGAGACATGTCGCGCGTACTCGGTCCATTCCATGCGCTTGAGCTGGATGAATTCGGCGGCGAGCTCGGCACCGAGGCCATCGCGCACCACTTCGTCTTCTTCCAGTGCCTTCACCGCTTCGAGCAGGTTCTGCGGCAGCACTTCGATGCCGGCCTCTTGCAGCTGTTCTGGCGTGGCCTCGTAGAGATTGGTGTTGTTCGGCTTGCCGGGGTGCAGACGCTGCTGCACACCGTCCATGCCGGCGGCGATGATCGCAGCGGTGGCCAGGTAGGGGTTGCAGCCCGCATCGGGCAGCCGCATTTCCAGTCTGCCTCCGGGAATGCGCACGCAACCCGTGCGGTTGTTGTCGCCGTAGGCGATGTAGGCCGGTGCCCAGGTGGCGCCAGACAGAGCGCGACCCACCACCAGGCGCTTGTACGAATTCACCGTCGGCGCGCAAACCGCTGCCAGCGCGCGGGCGTGCTTCAGTATCCCACCGAGGAAGAAATACGCCATCTCCGAGAGCTGCAGCCCCTGCGGATCGCTGGCGTCGAAGAACAGATTGCGCGTGCTGGCGTTGCCCATGGAGATGTGGAAATGCGCGCCGCTGCCGGTGCGATTCGAGAACGGCTTGGGCATGAAGGTGCCGATCATGCCGTGCTTGCGCGCCAGCTCGCTCACCGCCATCTTCACCAGCACGAAATTGTCGGCGGTGGTCAGTGCATCGGCGTAGGTGAAGTTGACTTCGAACTGGCCGTTCGCGTCCTCATGGTCGATCTGATACACATCGACACCAGCACTGCGCAGCGCGCCGGTGAGTTCGGTGAGAAAGGCGCTGGCGCGCGACAGGCCCTTGTAGTCGTAGCAGGGCTTGTCGAGGGTGTCGGTGGTGTCGAAGGGACGCAGGCTACCATCGGCATTGCGTCCCAGCAGCATGAACTCGGGCTCGATGCCGGTGTACAGCGTGAGACCCTGTGCGGCGAGGCGATCGAGCTGGCGCTTCAGCACCACGCGCGAGCAGTACGGCCAGGGTGCGCCCTTTACCGTGCCGTTGCAGACGATGCGCGCGTAACCGGGCATCCACGGCAGTGCCTTCAGCGTGGTCAGCTCACCCACAGCCATGTAATCCGGACCATGTGGGCCCATGCCGAATCCCCACAGCGCGAAGCCAGCGAAGCCGGCGCCATCGCCCAGCACCATGTCCAGATGTTCCAGCGGCACGGCTTTGGCCTTGGCCGCACCGTGAATGTCGACGAATTGCGCGAGCACGTACTGGATATCGTTCGCGCGCAGCTTGGCGACCGCTTCTTCTCTTTTCATGCGTGCACTCCGGGGGTCGGGCAGGGTGTGGAAGGGGAAAGGAATTGCAGCGTCTGCTGCAGATAGGTGGCGAAACTGGCATCGGCCCACAGTCGCAGCTGCGGTGCGGCGGGATCGGCGCTTTCGATCACCAGCGTGATGCTGATGTCGGCGAGCAATGTCATGACCACGGAGCAGGCCGTGGCGGATGCAGGGGATGAAGTGGATGCACGGGAGGCGATGGATGCACGCGCTTCCGCGGCGAGCCACGACTCGAAGTCGAATGAGCCCAGACGCGACAGACGCATCATGACTTCGGTGCCACCCAGCAATGCGCTGAAGTCCGCACGTATCACAGGCCACGCGCGCAGCCCCGCTGTTTGCGCCCGTCCGCGGAGGGACTGCACGGCCTCCACGCCTTCATCCTGTTCCAGCAGGAACTCCGTGGCGCCAAGTCGCAGACAGCGCGACAGTCCGGCCAGTGCAGACGCAGGCGAGCGCGTGATGCCATTCGCGTGCGTGGGGATGGCGATGCCAGCCTGTTGCAGCACTGCGGGTGCATCCGGACCCTTGAGGCCGAGCCGGGCGGTGGGGCGCGCCAGTCGAATCCACCACGCGCGATCATTGACCGCCGCGTTCAAGACAACGCTCCTGAGCGTTGCCGTTCCTGTTTCGGGTCGTAGAAAGGCGCTGGTGTTACACGCGCAGCATGCACAGCGCCATCATCATCGCGGATCGATAGCACTGTGCCTGTGGCGGCCAGTGCCGGTGCCACATAGGCGAGACCGATCTTGCGTTCCAGCGATGGGGAATGGGTGACGCTGGTGATGCGGCCGGCGATCTGCCCCTGCGCCAAGACCAGATGGCACTCGAGCACCGGGGCATCGGCTGCCTGCATCTCGAAGCCAACCAGCTGTTGACGGTTGCCGCGACGGCGCAGCGCCGCCAGGCTGCGTTGACCGACGAAGAAAGGCTTGTCCTCTTTCACCATACCGCCCAATCCGGCTTCGAAGGGATTGGTGATGCCGTCGGTGTCCTGGCCGATGATGAGGTGACCCTTTTCCAGGCGCAGCATGCGCTGCGCTTCGACGCCGAAAGGCGCGATGCCCACCTGCACGCCGGCCGACATCAGTTGCTCCCACACCTTCAGTGCATCGTCCGCGGGCACGTGGATCTCGTAACCGCGTTCACCGACGAAACCCACGCGCAATACGCGCGCGGCGACGCCCGCGACTTCACCGAGGCGGGCGGCGAGGTAGGGGAAGGCTGCTTCATTCAGCGCCAGTGAGCTGCAGGCAGCGAGTATTGGCGCGCACCGCGGACCCGCGAGGTTCATCGCCCCCATGTGGCCGGTGAGGTTGTGCAGGACACAGTCGAGTCGCCATTCGGCCAGCCGGCGCTGCATCTCGCGATAGATGGCGGCCGAGTTGCCGGTGGTGGTGCTCACATAGAAGTGCTGCGGGCCGAGCCGCGCGATCACACCATCGTCGAGCACCGTGCCGCTTTCATCCACCATCAGCGCGTAGCGCGTGTGGCCGATGGCGAGGTTCGCGAAGCGGCCGGTGTACAGCCGTTCCAGCAGCAGCGCGGCGTCGCTGCCGAATACATCGATCTTGCCCAGCGTCGAGACATCGATCAGCGCGGCTGCATGGCGTACGGTCCGCACTTCCGCAGCGATGCAGGCTGGGGCGTCGAGCCCTTCGCGTCGGTAATACGCCGGCCGCCGCCAGTTGCCGGCTGGCATCCACTGCGCGCTCCGCGCGGCATGCCAGTCATCCATCGGCGTGCGCCGCAGAGGCGAGAGTCGCCGTCCTGCCAGGGCACCGAGACTGATGGGTTGATACGGGGGTCGCGCGGTGGTGAGGCCGATGGCATCGAGGCCGCGGCCTGTGACCCATGCCAGCTGTCGCGCTGCGGCGATGTTCGACAGCTTGCCCTGCGAAGGGCCCATACCCACGGTGCTGTAGCGCTTCAGCAATTCGATGCTGTCGAAACCTTCCTGCGCGGCGTTGGCGAGATCGGCGAGGGTGAGGTCCTCATCCAGATCGACGAATTCCTTGCCACGTGGGTGCGGAAACAGCGGCAAGGGATGGCTGTGGGGTTGCTCCGCGCGCGCCGGACGCTGGATGGCCGGCGCAGGCTGTCGCGACGCGAAGGCCGCCGCCAGCTGACCCGCAACCTCACCATCGCGTGCGCGCGCTGCGGCTTCGTATACGCCGTTCACGCGACCGGCGAGGAACAATCCTGCAGGCGGATTCTGCGGCAAATGCTGGTACAGGGTGCTGTCATACCGCCCGGTCGCACCTGCCTGCAGCGCAAGTTGCTGCGTCGGAGACCAGCCGGTGGAAAGCAGCAGCGCATCGCAGTCGATGCGCTGGCCCACTCGCGCAGTGGTCAGTTGAACCGCGTTCAGAACGCCGCCACGCGCTGTGGCGGCCAGCGTGGTGACGCCTTCGATCAACTCGATACCGCGATCACGCAGGGCGGCAACGCTGCTGGCATCAGCGGCATGCGGCGCCTCCGCGAGCATGGCCAGCGCGACCACGGTAATGCTGCTGGCCGCGAGTTCCAGCGCCAGTGCGACGGCTTGCGCGTTGGCACCCACGATCACGACCCGCCGGCCCGGCGCGATGGCGTAGCGATGCAGCAACCGTTGCGCGGCCGAGCCCAGCATCACGCCTGGCAGATCATTGTTGCGGAACACTGGCGGCTGCTCGATGGCGCCCGTGGCCAGCACGACGGCCCGCGCGCGCAACAGCAGGGCGCCACCATCGACGCGGTCATGCTCTGCGATCAGCAGCTCGTGGTCGCTGTAATAGCCGGTAACGCAGCAACCCGTCAGCACGCGAATCGCCGGGTGTCTGCTCACTTCGGCGGTGAGTTGCTGCAGTCCGGCGCGCGCGGTGGCGGCATCGGGCGCGCCATGCAGCGCGCTGCCACCAGCACGCGTGTTCTCATCCACCACCATCACGCGTGCCGCGCCACCATTCGCCGCGGCCAGCGCGGCATGCAATCCCGACAGGCCAGCGCCGACCACCGCCACATCGCAGTGCAGGTGGCGCCGCTCGCGCAGCGCCGGACGCGCATCTGCATCGATGCGTCCCAGTCCACTCATGCGGCGTATCAGCCGCTCAAAGTGCGGAAATGCGCGCGTGCTGCGGCCCGTCTTGTAATAGAACCCCACGGGCAGGAAGCGCGACAGCCACTTCATCCAGGCCGCGCGATCACCTGCCACACCACCAAAGGTATTCACGGCCGTGAGCGACATGCCTTCACGCAGCAGCAGCGCGTCGCCACGCTGGTTCGGTTCCGCGCCTGCCTGGAACAAGTTGTTGGCATCATGCGCCGCCGCCGAATACAGGCTGCGTGGCCGGTGATACTTGAAGCTGCGCGCAGTGGTCATCACCCCGGCCGCTGCCAGCGCCGAGGTGAGCGTGTCACCTTCGAATCCTTCGAAGGCGCGGCCTTCGAAGTCGAAGCGCAGCCGCTTCTCGCGGTTGATCCACTCGCCTTCGCGGGGTGGCAGCCGGTACATCATCGCGCCACCTGCGGCGGCACTTCATTCGCGGGCCAGCTGCCCAGCACGCGGTCGGAGGTGGTGTCGCGCTCCAGCACGAACCAATAGCCCGAGGGCACATGGCACCACCACTCGCGCTTCACGCCCGGGATGCCGCTGCGATGGAACACATACTCGGACCAGCGCGCGTCATCGACGGTGGCCGGATCTGGCATGGGTCGCAGCTCGCCACCGCAGACGAATTCGTCGACGGGACGCAATCCATTCAGTGGGCAGGGGATCAGCTTCATCGCCTGCTCATCTCAGTGACCCACCGCCGCCGCGCCCTTCTCGCCGGTGAGTTCGTAACGCTCGAAGCGCCACCAGTCGAATCCCTGGATCAGCGGATGATTGCGTCCCGTGGCCACGGTGCCGGCCATGGTCTCCCCCGCCACGGGTGTGGCCTTGAATCCCCAGGTGCCCCAGCCGGCATCTAGAAAGAAACCGTCCACCGGCGTGCGACCCATGATGGGCGCGAAATCCGGCGTCATGTCGGCGAGCCCCGCCCACTGGCGGTTGATCTTCACGCCGGCGAGGAAGGGGAAGAGATCGAGCATGTGCCCGGCGAGGCCAGTCATGAACTCGCGCGAGGAACGCGGCGTGTGCAGCTCACGCGGATCGAGCGATGCGCCCATCACCAGCTCGCCGCGGGCCGTCTGCGACACATACACATGCAGCGAACCCGACACGATGATGGGATCGAGCCAGGGCTTCAGCGGCTCGGACACCATGGCCTGCAGCGGATGCACATAGATCGGACTGGTGAGCCCGGCCATGTCCAGCACGCGCGGCGTAAAACCGGCCACGGCGCTGATCACACAGTCCGTGCTGATGTGGCCCCGCGTCGTGCCCACCCCGCGCACGCGGCCGGCGTCGATCTGCAGCGCCTTCACCTCGCACTGCTGATGAATCTCGACACCCAGCTGTTCGGCCGCGCGTGCATACCCCCATGCCACCGCGTCGTGGCGCGCCACCGCACCCGGCGCGTGATACAGCGCGCCCACGATCGGCGCGTGCCCGCCGCAGCTCATGTCCATCATGGGCAGCGCGCGCGCGATCTCTTCCGGCCCCACTACTCGCGAATCCACGCCCAGGTGCTTGTTCACCTCGGCGCGCCAGCGCGCGGTGCGCAGCGTGGCGTCGTTGTGCGCGAGCGTGTAGTGCCCGCGCGTGGAATAGAAGAGATTCAGGCCCAGTGTGTCGTTCAGTCCGCGCCACAGCGCGAGGCTGCGGTCGTAGAACCGCACGCCCTCGGGCGTGAGGTAATTCGAACGGATGATGGTGGTGTTGCGACCCGTGTTGCCGCCACCGATGTAACCCTTCTCCAGCACTGCGACGTTGCGGATGCCGTGGTCGCGGGCCAGGTGGAACGCAGTGGCCAGTCCATGCCCGCCGCCACCGATGATCACCACGTCGTAGTGCCGCTGCAGCCGTTCCGGCTGCCGGAACATGCGCGGCTCGGGATAGCGCGGAGACAGTGCGATCTTCAGCAGGCGCCAGGACATTCGTGCCGGATAATCAAAAACAGGTGCAGTCGATTCTCGCGGCGTGATTTACTAAAGGTCAAGTATGTTGCGTGAAAGTAAAAAGACGGGTGGGCGGGCCAACCAATCCGGCATGGCACAGCGAGTCGGGCAGAACGTGCGCGTCCTGCGCCAGGCGCAGGGGCTTACGCTTAGCGAACTGGCGACCGGGGCCGGCATCAGCCTGGCCATGCTCAGCCGGCTG